>NZ_JBEZWL010000127.1:0-21732 GCF_040648015.1 Streptomyces sp. NPDC029216
CGGCGCCCCCCGCCCCCCGCCCCTCCCCCTCGGGCCCCTGACCCCACCTCCCGGGGTCGCACTCCCGGGGGGGGGGGGCCTCCCGGGGGGCGCGGGGGGGGGCCCCGCGCCCACCCCCCCCGACGGTACGGACACTTCCACGGAGGCGGAGTACGGGTCCAGCGCTGCAACCCGTCCGCTCGGGTTCGCCGATCTCGTCGCCTTGACCGCGCAGATCGCCGACCTGTGCGGGGTACGGGATCACTTGCGGCCGCGGGTGATCCGAGTGCGCAGCAGGCTGGTCACCCGTCCGAAGGACCCTCAGACCAAGGTCGCAGCCGCTGCACCGTTCCTGAACAGTCTGCTCCCGCCCGACCTGGCTCGCGTATCCACTGCCGTCGGCAAGGGAATCGGTCCGGCGCTGGAGGCGTACCTGAGCGAGCTCGACGCCGGCGTCGTACGGGCTCGGACCGATGTGCGCCAGGAGCGCAGCGCCGTATTGGCCGGTGTGGCTCCGGGCCTGATCCCCGGCGGCCGCTGGCCCGCGCCGGCGAGTCGGCCGCTCGCGCTGAGCCAGCAGTTCGCGGTGGACCGTCTGCTCGCCGACCGGGCGGCAACCGAAGGCGGCATGTTCTCCGTGAACGGCCCGCCCGGCACGGGCAAGACCACGATGCTGCGCGACCTGGTCGCCGCACTGGTCGTCGAGCGAGCGGCGCTGCTCGCTACGTTCGACCGGCCCGAGAAGGCCTTCACCGGCCCGGTGTGGCGGGGCAACGACCGGCAGGGCAAGCGTCCCCGCTTCGTGTCTCGGCTCGACCCGCGGCTGGCCGGGTTCGAGATCGTGGTCGCCTCCTCCAACAACGGCGCCGTGGAGAACATCACCGCCGAACTGCCCGGCATGGACGCACTCGACGAACACTGGCACGGCGGCCCCGACCACTTCTCCGACCTCGCCTCCGCTCTCCTCGGGGCACCGGCCTGGGGTCTGGTCGCAGCGGTGCTCGGCAACAAGACCAACCGCAAGGAGTTCGGAAACCGTTTCTGGTGGGGCCAATTGCCCGAGAAGGAGACCAAGGCCCGCTCCACCGCGGGACTGCCAAAGCTGCGCGGCATGGAGGCCATCCTGCGCGAATGGACCCCGCCGAAACCCCCGGCCGGCGGCCGGAGTCGCGTCACCCCGACGAACCAGCCCGCGGAAGGCGTGCCGGTCCGACCCGTGCCGTCGTGGACCGGCGCCGTCGCCGCGTTCCGTACCGCCCAGGCCAAGGTCGACCGTATGCGATCCGAGCGCACCCGTCTGGCGGGTGCCCTCGCGGAGGTGGAGTCCCCGTCGGCCGGGCACCGGATCGCAGGCCTGGAGACTGCCGTGTCCCAGGCCGACCAGCAGGTAGCCGCCGCCACGGTGGCCCTGGAGCGAGCCGCCACCGGCACCGCCGCCGCCCGGTCGGCCACCGCGGCGGCCGAGGCCGGACACCACGCGGCCTCCGAGCACGTCCCGCGGGCCCGCCAGGAGCTGGCCGACGCCCGCGCGGACCTGTCGGCCGCCCGTGAACTGGCCGCGCACCACCGGGAGTACGTCACCGCGCTCACCGCCCGTCACGACGCTCCTGCGCCCATCGAGCGGGGCCTGCGCGGTGGGCTACGCCGCCTGCTGCAGAGCACGGCTGACCGACAGGCCGCCGAGCGGCAGCAGGAGTACACCCAGGCCGAGATCGCGCACCTGCTCGTCCAGCAGCGCGCAGCGCTCGAGGACTCCTTGGAGCGGGTCGCAGCGGCCGTGCGCGCCGAATCCCTCGCCGTCGGCCGGCACGCCCACTCCGGCAACGCCGTCGACCAGACCGCCGCCGGCCTCAACGCCGCGCTCGACCACGAACGGGCCGCGAGCGCGCGCGAAGCCACAGCGGCCGCCTCCCTCCGGCACGCCCAATACATCGCCGACGCGTCCCGCCGCGATCTGCGCGCTGCCGTGGCCGAACTCGACGGCCACCACCGCGAACTACGGGAAGCTGCCCGGACGCTGCCGTCCCTCCCCTTGGGCTGGGCACACCTCGACGAAGCCGATCAGGAACTCGGCTCGCCCTGGTCCGACGAGGCCTGGTCCACCGCCCGCAGCGACCTGTTCCTGCGTGCCCTGGACCTCCACCGCGCCTTCGTCGCCGGGGCGGCGAAGAAGGTCCGCGGCAATCTCCAAGTCCTCATGGAACTGATGGCCGGCACCAACGGCCCCGTCCCCGACGAGCAGGTCGAGCAGGTCTGGCAGACCCTGTTCCTCCTGGTCCCCGTCGTCTCCACCACGTTCTCCTCCGTGGGCAGCATGTTCGCCCGCCTCGGCCGGGAGTCGATCGGCTGGCTCCTCGTCGATGAAGCCGGACAGGCCACCCCGCAGGCCGCCGTCGGCGCGCTGTGGCGCGCCCGCCGTGCCGTTCTGGTCGGCGATCCGCTCCAACTCGAACCCGTCGTCACCATGCCCACGACCCTTCAACGCCGCCTGCTGAACGCCTACGACGTCGGCGACCAGTGGCTGCCCTCGGCCACCTCGGCCCAGGCCGTGGCCGACCGGACCAACCGCTACGGCACCTACCTCCCGGCACCCGACGGCGACGACGAGCACGTCTGGGTGGGCTCACCGCTGCGCGTCCACCGCCGCTGCGAGAACCCGATGTTCACGGTCAGCAACGAGATCGCGTACGGCGGCCTCATGGTGTACGGCACCGGACCCAAGGCGTTCCCCGACGAGGAACGGAACGGCCTGCTCCCCAGCCGCTGGCTCAACACCGACGACCCCACCCGCCCTCCCGATGCGCCTTGGGGCGAACGCGATCGCCGCGCCTTCGAGTTCGTACTGGACCACTTGCACCGGCAAGGCGTCGACATCGATCGCCTGCGCATCATCGCCCCCTTCCGGGCCCTCGTAGCCGAATGCCAGAAGATCTGCCGCGGTCGCGAAGGCTGGACGTCACAACTGATCGAGGAGCGTTGCGCCACGGTCCACCGAGCCCAGGGCAAGGAAGCCGATGTCGTCATCCTGGTGCTCGGCGGCGGCCGGCCCGGCGCCCGCGACTGGGCCGCCCGAACCCCGCACCTGCTCAACGTCGCCGCGAGCCGCGCCAAACGCCGCCTCTACGTCATTGGCGAGCGCAGCCTGTGGGCCCCGCTCCCGCACTTCGACGTCCTCGCCTCTGAGCTGACGGAGTTCCACCATCTCAGCGACCGAACCACTTGGCCGCCGGACATCGAGTGACCGCCAACGCTGTGCTGCGGGGGCGGAGGCTACATACCCGTCACCACGCAAGGCCACGAGCCGCCGCCCGAGCTCACGCCCGGGCGGCAGCCCCCGCGGATCAGCGCGCGGTCGTGGGGGCCGGGCACCCCGGCAGGGCCGGCCGGTCCTTCGTGCGTACGGCGGGGAGCCAGGCCGTGGGGGGTGTGGAGCCGGGAGGGAGGCGGACGCGGAACCAGCGGGTGGACTGCTGGTCCTCCTCGTTGATGATGGGCTGCCCGTCGGAGACCTGGCAGTCGGCGGCGAGGACGTCGCCGTGCCACACCCGGGTCGCCACGACGTTGTCCGCGGCGTACGGCCGCCGGGGGTCGATCGCCAGGCCCAGACTGCACTGCCGGTCCCGGTCGGCCCGCTCCCGACACCCCTTCTCGGCGTTGAACACCCGGATCGCGCCGGCCTTCGCCTCCGCGCCGCCGGGCGGTGCGGACGGGTTCGCCCGCACCGTGTCCGACCACAGGGTCGCGCCCGCGATCCCGCACAGCGCGGTGGCCAGGACGGCGGCGCGTGCCCGGCCCCGAAGCCGGCCCGCCCCCGTCCCGCGGGTTCCCTGTTCGGCGGCGATACGGGCGAGCAGGCTCTCGGCGGTGTGCGGGGCGCGCGCCGCGTGGGTGGGGGCGAGGCAGTCGGCGGCCAGCGCCCGCCAGAACGGCGGCACCGCGGGGTCCATGCGCAGCGGCACCCGCCCTTCGCCGTACCCCTGCACGGCGGCGCCCCGGGCCATGGGTGTGGCGCCGGAGAACGGGGAGGCGCCGGACGCGAACACCTCGTGGATGATGATGCCCAGGGCCCAGATGTCGGCGCTCGGCCGGACCTGTACGCCGAGTTCCCCGAGCGGCGCCCGCCAGCGCTCGGGCGGGAGGTAGTCCAGGGTGCCCATGGGCGGCGCGTACCCGTGCGTGCCCGTCATCTCGGTGGCGAGGCCGAAGTCCGAGAGCTTCACGGAACGGTCGGTGCCCAGCAGGACGTTCTCCGGCTTGAGGTCGGCGTGGACCCAGCCCGAGCGGTGGAGGTGGGCCAGTCCCTCGCAGATCCCCGCGATCAGCCGGGGGCGGTCGGCCTCGGCCGCCCCCACGTCGAGGAGTTCGCGCAGGCTGCCCGCGGCCCGCTCCATGACCAGCACGATCGCGCCGTCCAGCGAGGGGCGGTCGGGTGCGGCGAGGACGAAGGAGTCCAGGAGACCGATCAGCCGGGGGTGGCCCGCCCTGCGCCCGAGTTCGACCTCGCGGCGCGCGGATTCCACGATCCTGCGCGTCTGGCGCGGGGCGTACCCGGCGGTCGGCATGATTTTCAGCGCGACGTCGGCTGGTCCCGCCGGCCCGCCCGCAGGGGCCACCCCGCCGGTCCGCCCGGGGTACCCGTCGGCCGGCCGTGCCGCGTAGACCGTGGACCAGCCCCCGGACCCGATCAAGTCGGTGACCGTCCAGTCCCGCACCCGGTAGCCGGGCGGCAGGAGGTCCCTGCGCTCGCACTCCGTGGTGTCGCGCAGGCCGTTCGGCGGCGTCATCGCGCGCTCTGCCGCTCCCGCCCGCCGGCCCCCGTCAGGGGCGGCAGCAGCGTGAGGTGCTCCTCCCGTACGAGCCCGAACCGCAGCGCGAGCCCGACGATCTCCTCCCGCTTGCCGTTGCGGCGCTCGCTCCTGCCGGGTTCGCGCAGGTCCGGGGCGCCGATGCGCAGCTTCTCCTCGGCGAGGTAGTCGATGTGCGAGCTGATCGCACGCGCGGTCAGCGTGCCGCAGGTGGGGTGTCCCCTGAGCCGCTCGACGATCTGGGGAGTCGTGGGGACCGCCACGCGGGACTGGTCGCGCAGGCGCGGTTCGCAGAGCGCGACGAGTACGAGGAAGTAGGCGGCCGTCTCGTCCAGGGAGTACGCCGTGACCGTGAGGCGGCCCCAGGGGGCGCCCATGGCGTCCGGGTCCAGATAGACGTGGTCGGGCGCGAACACCTGGAAGGACACGGTGACGTCGCTGCGGGTGGGCAGCACCACGCGTGAGAACTCGAACGGGACGGGCGCACCGACCCGGCGCGGCGGGACCCTCAGGTACTCCCCCGCTCCTTCCGGGTTCTCCACCAGGTAGCTGTGGGTGGCGCTGTGGTTGGTCAGCTGCCAGTGGTCGTCGGCGACGCGGATCTCCCCGGCGAGCCGGGAGATCGCCGGGTCGGCGAGGCGCAGTTCGACGGGGACCGTCGCGGAGCCCCGTCCGAAGCGGGCGGCCTCGCCCGGTCCGAGCCGCAGCGTCACGGGGTCACCGTACGGTTCGCCGCCGTCGGCGCCACTGCACCCCTGCGGCAGATGGACGACTACACCGCTCACGGATCCCCCTGTTCCACGCGTCGCTGCTCGGACGAGTGGAACAATACTCATCTCTCAAGGGAGTTCATCGGCGTACTTCGGCCACTTCGGCAGGGCGGCGCCGGCTGGGCTTCCACCGGGGCAGGAGGCCTACCCTGGCGCCCGTGGAAGCCTCCCGGGTCTCCCTTCGCATCCGGCTCACCCACCCTCCCGCAAGGGCCGCCCGTTGTGTGCCGGGTCACGTCGACTCCGTGTCAACAGTGGCGCTTTGGGGCTCTTTTCGACTCTCTGCCGAGCGGATCGGAGCAGCAGACAGTGCGGGCGGCACAGGGGGCATCGGAGTGGATCCGTCACTCCGGCCGTGGCCGCCGATGGCCTGCCCCGGCCCCGGCAGGGTGGGGAAGTTACCGTGCCCGGGGGGTCACGGCGCCGCCTGCCCGCCCGTTTTCCCCTTTCACTTGGCGAAATCCACACTCCACGATCCGCCCTCCACACTCCAGAATCCGCCCTCCACGCACCGCCCTCCGCGCTCAGAGAGCGGGACTGCCCGATACGACGGGGGCGACCGCTCGGTCGCCGAAGGCCGTCCACGGCCGCCATCCGCCGCTCGGCCGGTCCTGGACGCGGGTGCGGATCCGGCCCTCGGCGGTGACGGCGAAGACGTGCGTGCGCCCGGTGGAATCGAGCGCGGTGGCCGGGGTGGCGGCGAGCCTGATGCCGGGCTCGCCGAACTCCCCGCCGGAATCCCAGCTTCCACCCGGGGTGGTCTGCCAGCGGTGGCCGAGCAGGGCGCCACCGGGCGTCAGGGAGAAGGCCTCCAGGCGGCCGTCGGCGTTGACGGCGAACGCCGGGGCGTCGGCGCTCCAGCCGAACAGGGGCAGCCAGTCGTCCCAGCCGCCGTTCGCCGCGGACTGCCGCCGGCCGAAGGTTCCCACGCCCGACGGTCCGATCGCGGCGACCGTGAGCCGGCCGCTCCCGTCCCGGGCCACCCGCGGTGCGGCGCCCGCCGCGGTGCCGAAGCGGTGCCATGCGGCGGTCCAGGCACCGCCCGGGGTCTCCTGCCACCGGTGGAAGATCCCGGAGCCGCCGGGCGAGAGGGCGAACACCTCCAGGCGGCCGTCCGCGTTCGCCGCGACCACCGGGGGCGCGCCCGCGGCCCCGCCGAAGCCGGGCTCCCACGGGTCCCAGGCCGGGGATCCGGGTGACCGCTGGCGTCGCCGGGCGACGGAGGCGCCGCCGGGGCTCAGGGCGAAGACCTCCAGCCTGCCGTCGGCGTTACGGGCGACGGCGGGGGCGGCGCCGGCCGGGCCTCCGAACTCCTCCCAGTCGTACCAGCCTCCGTCCGGCCGCTGCACCCGGTGGTGCAGGTTGGCTCCGCCCGGGGCGAGCGAGAACACCTCGATCCTGCCGCCGGCGCCCTGGCCGAGGGTGGGAACGGCCCCGGCCGGCCCTCCGAAGGGCTCCCACTCCGACCAGGCGTCGGTGTCCGGGGCAAGCTGGACGCGCCGCAGCACCGAGCGGTCGGAGGCGTCGAGCGCGAACACCGTGAGGCGGCCGCCGACGTCCAGGC
Organism: Streptomyces sp. NPDC029216; assembly: GCF_040648015.1. Taxonomy (NCBI): domain Bacteria; kingdom Bacillati; phylum Actinomycetota; class Actinomycetes; order Kitasatosporales; family Streptomycetaceae; genus Streptomyces; species Streptomyces sp. NPDC029216. Next base: position 7,119 of record NZ_JBEZWL010000127.1, read on the forward strand.
CGGCCACCGGATTGTCCGCGCTCTGCCACGGCGGCGGGGTGTCCCGCCACTCCAGGGGCGCCACGTGCAGCCCGTAACGGAACCAGCCCGCGGCGCTGGCGTACCAGGTGTCCCCGTCCGCGAAGACCTCGACGGCGTGGCCGGACACATGGCCCGCGTAGCCGTCGAGGCCGAAGCGGTACGGGTCCCGGGACGCCAGCACGTCCGTGCCCTCGTAGCCGCCCCTCGGTCCCGTGAACAGGTAGTACCAGCCGTCGCGTTCGACTACGTACGGCGACTCGGTGACCGAGACGGTCGCGTCCGTGGTCGCGTCGGTGAACGCGACGCCCGGCTCGCTCCAGTGCAGCAGATCGGCGGACCGCCGGAAGGCCACGACGTGGTGACCGCCCGCGCCGGAGAGCTCCGTGTAGTACATGACCCATTCGTCGCCGACCCGCAGCACCATGGGGTCGCGCGCCGCGAGTCCGCGGAAGAGCGGGCCGGACGGCTCGCGCGTCCAGGTGAACAGGTCGGGCGAGGTCGCGAGGTTGATCGCGGCGCCGCCCGTGCCGCCCGCTCCGCCCGCGGCGTAGAACATCCAGAACCTGCCGCCCGCGGCGACGACGTGGGGCGCCCACAGGTGTTCCTCGCCGAAGTAGGAGGGGTCGACGGTGAGCGCGTCTGCGTGCGTGGTCCACGGACCGTTCGGGCTCGGCGCGGAGGCGTGGACGAAGGAGGTCTCTCCCGTGCTGTCCGGGGATTCGCCGCGCGGAGCGCTGTCCCCGACGATGCTGAACAGGTGCCAGCGGCCCTGGGCCTTGATCAGGGTGTGGTCGTTGAGGTAGCGCGGGCCCGCGGGGGTGGACGGGTCGTAGACGTACGCGAAGGGGCCGGCGCCTACCCACCGGGCGGGCGGCACGGCATCGGCGGCGCGGTAGGCGCCGGCCGGGGCCGCGGCCGCGGTCCGGCCGGTGTCCAGGAACGGGAGCGCGCTTGCCCCGGCGGCGCCCCGCAGGAGGGTGCGTCTGCTGATCGCGGGCATGGGTCTCTCCAGGGAGGCCGCGTGGTCGGCCGTGCCCGAACGGGGGGCACGGCCGGCCACGGGGCGCGTGTGGGGCGGTCGGAGACCGGTCAGCCCTGGGTGGGGCCGGCGGTGGTGTTGAGCCAGGTCCATTCGGACCAGGTGGAGAAGCCGGTCTGCCATTTGTGGAAGGTGCCGGTGTGGTTGGTGCCGAAGACTTCCATCCGGCCGTCGGCGTTGGTGACCGCCGTGACCTCGGTGCCGCCGCCGCCGAAGGCGTTCCAGTCGCCGTACGCCCCGTTGACGGCGCGCTGCCAGGTGTGCATGGCCGTACTGCCGTTCATGGCGAAGACCTCGACCCGGCCGTCCGGTGTGCGTTCGCTGCTGAGTTGCGCGTCGGCGGGACCGCCGGTCCCCTCCCAGCCCGACCAACTGGCCGCGCTGGTCTGGTACTTGTGGAACACCCCGTTCGGGCCGGAGGCGAACACCTCCAGGCGGCCGTCGGCATTGTGGTCGACGGTGAGGTCGTGGCCGCCGCCTCCGAAGGTCTCCCACGTTGACCAGCCGCCGTTGGGGGCCGTCTGGTAGGCGTGCTGGAAGGTGTCGGCGCCCAGGGCGAACACCTCCAGGCGGCCGTCGGGCGACTTCTCCATCTCCACCCGGCTGTCGGCGGGGCCGCCGCCGGTGGCCTCCCACTCCGACCACCCGCCGTTGGGGGCGAGTTGGTACCGGTGGAAGAGGCCGACGGGTCCGGAGGCGTAGACCTCGATGCGGCCGTCGGCGTTGACACCGGCCGTGGTGTCGCGGCCGCCACCGCCGAAGGTCTCCCAGTTCGACCAGCCACCGGAGGGAGAGAGCTGCCAGCGGTGCTGGAAGGTGCTGCCCGACAGGGCGAACACCTCCAGGCGGCCGTCGGCACTTGGTGCGATCGCCAGTTCGGCGTTGCCCGGCCCGCCGAGCGGTTCCCAGGCCGACCAGTTGCCGTTCACCTCCTGCTGCCAGGCGTGGTGAACCCCGTCGGCGCCGGCGGCGAACACCTCCAGCCGTCCGTCCGCCGACCGCGCCGACACCACGCGGCCCGACTCCGCGGGATACACCAGCGGCTTGGGCCGCGGCCCGCTGCCCGGGGTGCAGGGCAGGACGACGCCGCGCTCCGCCAGGTAGACCTCGGGGTCGATGCCGTAGGAGGCGGACTGATCACCCCAGATCCGGAGGTGGAGGTGGGGGCCGTCGACGTTGGTGCCCTCCGCGCCGACCAGGGCGATCTGCTGGCCGGCCACGACGTGGTCGCCCTCGAAGACGTCCCGCCTGGACATGTGCCCGTACTCCGAGATCCGCCCGTCGGGGTGCAGGATCCGGATCCACTGGCCGTAGTCGCCGACGTATCCGGAGATGGTCACCTCGCCGTCGCCCACCGCGTAGATCGGCGTCCCGACGTCGGCCCCGATGTCGACGCCGTTGTGTCCACTGTGGAAGTGCTGGGTCACGGGCCCGGTGGTCGGGCAGGCCGCGGTGAGCTCGGCGGGCCGCGCCTCGGCCGAACCCGTGGCGGCCAGCGCCGACAGCGCCGCAAGGAGTACGGCAGTCGCCGCGAGGACGCGGCTCAGGGGGCCGTTCACGCCTTGCGCAGCCTGTCGATGATGCCATTGATGTCGGCCTCCAGCAGTTCCCGGCGGACATAGTGGCCGCCGCCCACCTCGTGCTGCTCGTAGGGGATGCCCGCGCGGTCGAGGTTCCACTTGAACTCCCGCTGGGTGGCCAGCACCAGGGTCTCGTTGGCGTAACCCTGGATGTCCTCGGGGCTGGTGCCCGCGACCAGGAAGACCCGCTTGTTGCGGTAGCTCTCGATGCGCTCGCACGGGTTGTCCGCGCTGACCCGGGCCTGGTCCCAGAAGGGCACGCCATAGATGCTGCCGCCGTTCAGTTCCACCGCGGCGGAGGAGGCGTTGGCCCAGTGGGTCACCAGGTCACCGTTGCCACCGCGCAGGTTGGCCGGGCCGGAGTGGGCGCTGACCGAGGCGAAGTGGCCGTAATACTTGGCCGCGTACTTCAGGGCGCCGAAGCCGCCCATGGAGAACCCGGAGACGGCGCGGCCGTCGTATTCGGCGTAGGTGCGGAAGTTCGCGTCGATCCACGGGATCAGCTGACCGATGTGGAAGTATTCCCAGTTCCGGGCACCGATGTTGGAGCTCACCGGGTTGGAGTACCAGCCGGCGCGCCCGCCGTCGGGCATCACGACGATGAGGTCCTTCCAGGCGGTCAGACCCCGGATGTCGTGGAACCGGTCGAAGGTGATGAAGTCCTCCAGGCCACCGTGGAGCAGGTAGAGGACGGGGTAGCGGCGCCCGCTGGTGTGGTAGCCGTCGGGGAGCAGCACGTTGACGGCCGGGGTCCAGCCGCCGATGGCGGAAGTCTGGAACCGGTAGTACCACATCCGGGGATCCTGCTCGCCGCGTTCCGTGATGTGCAGGCCGGGAATGTCACCGACGGCGGAAGCGGTCGACGCGGCGGCGAGGACTCCCGCGCCGCCCATGGCCATCGCGGCCGTGAGGCCACCGGCGGTCTTCAGGATGTTCCTGCGGCTGGGGTGCTGCGCGCTCACTGTGTCCTCCTGGTCGGGAGCCTGACGGTGCGTCCGGAAGGTAGCAACGGTGCCGGGGCCGGGAGACCCCGGAAGATTCCGGACTGACAGGGGCGGGCGCGTCGGCTAAGGGCTGTGGCGGGGGCATCGGGGAACTGTCGGAGCCGGCGTCGGCGTCATCGGGATTTCATCGCTCCTCCCTAGCGTGGCCGCGGTCAGACGAAGGCCCGGACCACAGGGGAAGGACGGCTCGATGGCGCTGAGGACATTCAGAGCGAGGCTGCCGATGGTGGCCACGGCCGCGGTGGCGGCGGTGATGGTGAGCACGATGGCGGCCACCGGGGCGCCGGCTCCGGGACAGGCGCCCGACAAGCCGACCATCCGTTACACCGAGTACGGAATCCCGCACATCATCGCTTCCGACTGGGCGGGACTGGGCACGGGCTACGGATACGCCGCGGCCAAGGACAACATCTGCACCTTGGCCGACACCTATCTGATGGTCAACGCCCAGCGGTCCCGCTATCTGGGGCCGGATGGCAAGGCGAGCCCCGGCGAGCACCAGAACACCACCACCAATCTCAACAGCGACATCTACTTCCAACGGATGAACGACGACCGGGTGGTGGAGCGGCTGATCGACCTGCCCGCGCCCAACGGGCCGGAGCCGGAGGTCAAGGGGGCCATTCGCGGCTACGTCCAGGGGTACAACCGGTACCTGGCCGAGACGGGCGTGGACCACATCACCGACCCGGCCTGCCGCGGCAAGGCGTGGGTGCGGCCGATCACGGAGCTGGACGTCTACCGGCACGCGCACGCCGAGATCATCATGGGCACCGCCGACGTGCTGCTCGACGGCCAGGTGAACGCGGCTCCCCCGGGCGCTTCGGCCGCCGCCCCGGCCGCCGCCCCGCCGGCCTCCTCGGCCGCGGAGACCGCGTCGAAGATCCGTGACGCGATGGCGGTCAGCCGGCAGCAGAGCATGGGCAGCAACGCGCTGGCGATCGGCTCGCAGGGCGTGTCCGGGGGCACGAGCATGCTGCTCGCGAACCCGCACTTCCCCTGGCAGGGAAAGAACCGGATGTGGCAGAGCCAGCTGACGATCCCGGGCAGGATCAACGTCTCCGGGGCCAGCCTGCTCGGCTTCCCCGCGGTGAACATCGGGCACAACGATAATGTCGCCTGGAGCCACACCGTCGCCACGGTGGCCCCCTTCGGGCTCTTCGACGTACAGGTCGATGCACTGCACCCGACCAACTACCTGGTCGACGGCGCCTGGGAGGCGATGACCTCACAGCAGGTCGGCGTCGACGTGCTGAACGCGGACGGTTCCATCGGCAGGGTCAACAGGACCTTGTGGGCGACGCGTTACGGCCCGATCACCAATCAGGTACTGACCGTCCCGCTGCCCTGGGTGATCAGCGCGCACGCGGTGCGCGACGCGAACATGGACAACTTGCGGGCGCTGAACACCTGGTTCCGCCTCGACCAGGCCAAGGACGTCGACGAGGTGGTGAACACCCTGGAGACCACGCAGGGCGTCCCCTTCTTCAACACCGTCGCCTCCGACCGCAAGGGCAACGCCCTGTACGCGGACATCCAGGCCACCCCGAACATCACCGACGAGCACGCCCAGTCGTGCCTGACCCTGACCGGCCAGGCGCTGTTCAACCAGGTGCTGCGGCTGCCGAACGTGCCGCCGGTCTCCATCTTCGACGGCAAACGCAGCGCGTGCGACTGGCCCACCGATCCGAACGCGGTCGCACCGGGGCTGCTGGACCCGCACAGGCAGCCGCGGCTGATCCGCAAGGACTTCGTCGGCAACGCCAATGACAGCGCCTGGCTGGCCAACCCCGAGCAACCGCTTTCCTTCCCCCGGGTGATGGGCGACACGGCGGCGCCCCGGTCGCTGCGCACCCAGGAGTTGATCCTGACCGCGCAGAAGCGGATCAACGGCACCGACGGCCTGCCCGGCCGGGGGTTCACGCCGGAGAACATGCGGCAGCTGCTGTTCGCCGACAACAGCCGGGCCGCCGATCTGGCCCTCGACGCCACGGTGACGATGTGCCGGGCCCAGCCCTTCGGGCTCATCCTGGTGGACGGCCAGCTGGTCGACGTGAGCGAGGCCTGCCCGATCCTGGCCGGATGGAAGAGCCACGACTTCACATCGGACAGCCGGGGGTCCTGGCTGTTCGAGAACTACTGGTACGCCCTGCTCGGCGGCCAGTCGGTGGAGAAGCTGCCGTGGCGGATCCCCTTCGACCCCAACGACCCGGTGCACACCCCCAACTCGCTTGACTCCGGAAGCTCCGCCGTCCGCGACGCGTTCGGCCGGACGGTCATCGCCTTCCGCAATGCGGGGATTCCGCTGAACGCGGCGTTGTCGGACGTACAGAAGATCACGCGCAACGGCGAGCAGATCCCGATCCACGGGGCGATCCACGAGCTGGGCGTGCTGAACGTGGTCACCCCCGGCTCGGTCGACGGCAAGATGGACATCACCTTCGGCTCCAGCTTCGTCCAGCAGGTGCGCTTCACCGCCGACGGGCCGCCGCAGGCCTCCTCCGTACTGGCCTACTCCCAGTCGGCCAACCCGAATTCACCGCACTACGCCGACCAGACCAAGTTGTTCTCGGCCGGCCAGTGGGTGACCGAGCGGTTCACCGAGGAGCAGATCGCGGCCTCGCCGGCCTTGGAGGTCAAGGTCCTGAACTGAGACCGGTCTCCCGATCGGTCTCGCACCCGCACGACGACAGAACTCACGAGGGAGCACGCTGTGACGAGGACATCGAATCGGTGGCGAATGGTGGTGGCCCTGATGGCCGCCGTGGTGGGAATGACGCTGCCGACGGGTACGGCACAGGCCGCCGAAGGCACCGAACCGCCGAGGATGACGGACGGGTTCGGCCTGACCCAGGTCGACACGACGGTGGGCGGTCCCACCAACTTCTACATCACCGTGACCACACCCGAGGTCTCGGGCAAGCACCACATCAAGATCATCCTGCCGAGCGGTTACTACGACGACCCGGCCAGGCGCTACCCGGTGCTGTACTTCCTGCACGGTTCGCCCGACGACCCGATCCAGCAGAACTACCCGGCGCTGACCACCTCGAACGAGATGATCACCGTCATCCCGGACGGGGGCGCCCGGGGCTGGTACGCCAACTGGCTCAACCAGAGGACCGCGGCCGGTGCCCAGAACTGGGAGAACTTCCACCTCAAGCAGGTGATTCCGTTCATCGACGCGAACCTGCGGACCATCGCCGCCAAGAAGGCCAGGGCCGTCGCCGGTGTCTCCATGGGCGGGTTCGGGGCCCTGCACTACGCCCAGGTCCGCCCCGACCTGTTCAGCCAGACCGCCTCCCTGTCGGGTGACATCGACCTCTCGGTCCGGTCCATGGACCTGCGGATGGCCGTCGTCGCCTCCCTCGTCGGCTACTCCCCCGGCGTGGACAGTGACGCCGCGTTCGGCTCGCCCTACCCGGTGTTCAACGCCGACTGGAGGTTCAACGAGGTGGACCCCGCGGCGCACATGGACAAACTCGCGGGAGTCGGGGTCTCCATCTACGTCGGCAACGGACGCGGAGACGTCACCGACCTGGAGTTCTGGGTGGAGAGCGCGTCCAAGCACGTCAAGGACAGCATGGACGCCCTGCGCATGCCCTACTACTACGTCGACTACGGCGACGGCGGCGGCTGGGGCACCAACTGCAACGGCGGCCACAACGCCTGGTGCTGGGAAGCGGACCTCCAGGACCTGATTCCGCGGCTGGAACGGTCCTTCGCCTCCTGACCGCGCGGAGCCGGGCCGCCCCGATCCGGTGGCGGCCCGGTCGCCCCGGTGGCGCGGTCACCACAGAGACCCGGTCACCTCGGCGCCGTGGTGAGGCCGAGGCCCGCTTCGTCCCCGCGCAGGACCAACTGGCGCGTCCGCTGCAGCAGCCGGCCCGGAGGAACGCCGAGTTCCTCGGCCAGCCGGCGGCGGGCCCGGTCGAACACGGTCAGCGCGTCGGCCCGGCGGCCGCTGCGGTACAGCGCCCGCATCAGCATCGCGGCCACCGGCTCGTGCAGGGGGTGGGCCGCGGACAGGGCGAACAGTTCGGCGACCGCTTCGGAGTGCTGCCCCAGCCGCAGCTGCCACTCCAGCTTCCGCTGCGCGATGGTGATCCTGCGCTCGGTGAGCCGCAACCGCTCCAGCTCGGCGAGCGGCCCGGGCAGGCCCGCCAGGGGCTCCCCGCGGAACAGGTCCAGCGCCTGCGAACACAGCCGGACCGCCTCCGCCGGTTCTCCTGCCCGGTCGGCCGTCGCGATGTCGGTGACCAGCTGCTCCATGCGGAACACGTCAACGTCGAACAGGCCGGAGACCAGCCGGTAGCCGCACCGGTCGTGCTCGATCACCGCGTCGGGGCGGCCGTCCCCGGTGCGCAGGGCCTTGCGCAGCCGGTAGATGTACACCGGCACCACGTTCGTGACCGGCGAGTTGGCCCCCCATACTCCGTCGAGCAGTTCCTGCTGACCGACGGTGCGGCCCGCGCACAGCGCGAGCGCCGCCAGTACGGCTTGCTGGCGCAGATGCCCCAGCTTCAGCGGCCGCCCGTCCTGCCATGCCTGCAGCGGTCCGAGCAGGGAGATCCGCATCGTCGGTCCGGCCGCGCGGTGGGCATGGGCCCGGGGCGCCGGGTTCGTCGCCTCCGTACGCGGGCCGCGGCCGGGGACGACCAGCCCGCTGTCGAAGGCGTGGACGATGGCGGCGGCCCGGTCGCGCAGCCCGAGTTTCACGAGGACCCGCGCGAGGTCTCCGGCGACGGCGTCCTCGGAAAGGGCGAGAGCGTCAGCTATCTCGTCGTCCCGCAGGCCGCAGCCGACCGCGTGGAGCACCTCGCGCTCCTGGTGCCCGAGCGCGGTGGCGATCGGTCGGCAGGTGGCGGCGGTCGTCGGCATCGCTGCTCCCCCGAGCTCCGGGCTGATCGGTTCGGTCGGTCGGTCGGTTCCGCAGGTCTGGCGGAAGCCGTCGACAAAGTAGGGGGGAGAGCGCCGGGCCGGGCATCCGGAACGATCCGGAGTGACAGACGCGAAGCCCTCGACATCCCTGGACACTGCGCCGCCCCCGCGGCGTAGGACCGATGGCCCATCTTCCCTGCCAGCCAAGGGGGTTGCCGATTCCATCGGCATTTCATCGGTGCGCCCTACTGTCGGCCGCCGACGACGGGAGAGGTTCCGGTGACGACTTCAAGATCATGGTGCGGCAGAGTGCTCCTGCTGCTGATAGCCGGCGCGGCCGCCGTCGCCGCGACCGCGCCCACTGCCGCGATGGCGGCCGTCTCGTCCGACCGCGGCGGCCCGATCACCCGTAGCGAGGTGATCTGGCGGGCCCAGTACTGGATGGACCAGCATCCCCCGTACAACCAGCAGGGTTCCGCGCCCGACGCCGGCGGCGATTTCCGCTACCGCACCGACTGTTCCGGATACGTCTCCATGGCGTGGCATCTGAACGCGAGCCCGAATACCCAAGGGCTGCCCGGCTATTCGCACGAGATCGCGCGGGACGAGTTGCGCGCGGGGGACATTCTCAATTCGTTCTACGACCACACCCTGATCTTCCACAAGTGGGAGGACGATCACGGCGGGTTCTCCTACTACAGCTTCGGCGGAGGTTCCAGCGGCGTAGAGCCTCCGGGGCACTTCCGCACGAACATCAACAACGCCACGATCGACGGTCACCCCAACGGCGACTACAAGGCACTCCGGTACGACAACATCGTCGAGGAGTCCGCGACGCGGCCGCACCCGTACGCCCCGGGCCGGGTCACCTCGGGGCGGTCCGCGGACGGGCGGCTGGAGGCCTTCGCCGCCGGAGCCGACGGCGTGTACCACTCCTGGCAGACCGCGGTGAACGGCGCCTGGTCGCAGTGGCGGTTCGAAGGCGGACCCCGCAACGCGCAACTCTCCGTAGCCGCCAACGCCGACGGACGACTCGAAGTCTTCGCCCTCTCCGACGCCACGTTCGACCACATGTGGCAGACCGGGGTCAACGGCTCCTGGTCCGCCTGGGCCAACTTCGGCGGAGGCGGCTACCGGCTCGCCACCGGCAACAACGCCGACGGCCGCATCGAGGTCTTCGCCTCCAACGCCAACGGAGTCTTCCACCGCTGGCAGACCGCACCCAGCGGCAACTGGGCGAACTGGGAAGGCACCGGCGGCAGTCCGGCCACCTCACGCCTCGCCCTCGAGACCGCACCCGACGGACGTCTTGAAGTCTTCGCCCTCTCCGACACCACCTTCCAGCACCTCTACCAGACCGGGGTCAACGGCGGCTGGTCCACCTGGGAGAACTTCGGCGGCGGCGGACACGACCTCACCGTGAATCACAACACCGATGGACGGCTGGAGGTCTTCGCCTCCAACGCCAACGGCGTGTTCCACCGCTGGCAGACCAGCCTTTCCGCCTGGTCCGGCTGGGAGGGGATAAGCGGTCCGGTCAACTCCGAGCTGGCGTCGGACCGTTCGGCGGACGGCCGGGTCGAGGTGTTCGCGATCAACGGCAGTACCGCCGCCCACATCTGGCAGACCGATCCGAACGCCCCCTATTCGGCTTGGGAAACCTTCGGCGGTGGCGGCACGGAGATCACCGCCGGCCACAACGCCGACGGGCGCATCGAAGTCTTCGCGACGAGCAGCGCCGGTGTCTTCCACCGCTGGCAGACCGGCTTCTCCGCCTGGTCCGAATGGGGCTGGGTGGGCACTTCCGCAGGACCGGGCATCGCGTGAACTCCGCACATTTCACTTCACGACAGAAGGGCAGACAATGGCGATAACTGATTTACGCCGCGTGTTCACCAGACTGGCCTTCGTGGCCGGCACCTGGGCGTTGGCCGTCGGGATGACCGCCTCGGTCGCCGTCGCCGCACACGCGCCCGTTCCGCCTCCGGTTCCGGGCAAGGACCACTCCGGGGTCTCCCGGTATTTCAGCGGCCCGCAGGGCTTCGCCATTCCGACCGTGCCGTGTGATCCGGCCGGTCCGTCGGCCGCCGACGGCATCATGGCCGACCAGCTCAATCCGCAGTTGCACGCGAAGATGGCCGGCTACATGGACGCCTACAAGGTGTCCTGCGCGCGGATGGTCACGCAGGCGGTCAAGGACCGGGGCCTCAACCAGAGGGCCGCGGCCATCGCGATCGCGACGATCATCGTGGAGTCCAGCGTCAACAACTACGCCCAGGCCGTCGACTACACCAGCCTCGGGCTGTTCCAGCAGCAGGACTGGTGGGGCACCCGTGAGGAGCGGCTGAACCCGGCCCACGCCACCAACGCCTTCTTCGACGAGGTGGAACGGATGTATCCGGGCGGCTCGTGGAACAACGAGGCGATCGGCGAGGTGTGCTGGCACGTCCAGCGACCGCGCGAGGACCTGCGCGGCCTCTACGCCATCGAGGCGGACGACGCGGTGATCATGGCCAACGCGCTGTGGTCCGGTACGAGCAGCACCGGCCCCAAGCACCCCTACGGCGCCGGCCGTGTGGTGTCCGGGCGGTCCGCGGACGGTCGGCTCGAGGCCTTCGCCGCCGGCACCGACGGCGTCTACCACGCGTGGCAGACCGCGGTGAACGGCGCCTGGTCGCAGTGGCGGTTCGAAGGCGGACCCCGCAACGCGCAACTCTCCGTAGCCGCCAACGCCGACGGACGACTCGAAGTCTTCGCCCTCTCCGACAGCACCTTCGACCACATGTGGCAGACCGCACCCGCCGGCTCCTGGTCCACCTGGGCCAACTTCGGCGGCGGCGGATACCGGCTCGCCACCGGCAACAACGCCGACGGCCGCATCGAAGTCTTCGCCTCCAACACCAACGGAGTCTTCCACCGCTGGCAGACCGCACCCAGCGGCAACTGGGCCAACTGGGAAGGCACCGGCGGCGGTCCCGCGACCTCGCGCCTCGCCCTCGAGACCGCACCCGACGGACGTCTTGAAGTCTTCGCCCTCTCCGACACCACCTTCCAGCACCTCTACCAGACCGGGGTCAACGGCGGCTGGTCCACCTGGGAGAACTTCGGCGGCGGCGGACACGACCTCACGGCCGGCTACAACCAGGACGGCAGGCTGGAGGTGTTCGCCTCCAACTCCACCGGTGTGTTCCACCGTTGGCAGACCAGCCCGACCTCGTGGTCGGAATGGGCGGGCATGGGAGGGATCTCCAACGCCGAGCTGACCCACTCGCGGTCGGCCGACGGCCGCGTCGAGGTGTTCGCGATCAACGCCACCGCCGCGAGCCACGCCTGGCAGACCCGCCCGAACGCGCCGTACTCGGAGTGGGAGACCTTCGGCGGCGGCGGCACCGAGATCGCCGCGGGCAACGACGCCGACGGGCGCATCGAGGTGTTCGCGACCAGCAGCGCCGGTGTCTACCACAAGTGGCAGACCGGCTTCGCCACTTGGTCGGACTGGGCCTGGCTGAACAATTCCGGACCGGCGATCAACTAGCCGCCCCTGCGGGGATCCGATCCGCGGACGGGAGCTCCGAAGGGCGCCCGCCGCCGTCCCGCCGACCGCACCCGCGGCAGGCGCCGGACGCCGGCGGGCGTTCGGCGCTCCGCCACGGCCTCAAACATCGGTGCTCCGGGCCTCCTCCTCAGGTCCAAGACACCGGCGCTCTGCGTCGGCCCGTCGCCCTGCACGGGGTGGGTGGCGAGGGGTGCTGACGTGGGGTTTCGGGTCAGCACCAGAGCAGCACGGGAGCCAGCGAGGCGTCCCCGAAACAGGTGTGACTCTGCAATTCCGGCACGGCCTCACGACCAGTTCCGGAGGGGTTGCCCGGTTGGCCTACGGGTCATGTGGTGCGCGGGCACACCAGTGGCGGCCCGATTGTGATGGCGGGCCACATATACCGCCGAACTGCGCACTTCTACGTTGTGCCCACACCCCACGAGGTCCAGCCCGCATTCCCCAGTGACCTGCGGGCGCACCAGGCCGGGCACCCGTCCAGTGCGCGCTCCGATCCCGATCGCTTTCACTCACCGTGGTCATGCGGCGGTCCGTAGACGGCTCAGGCCCAGTCGGTCAGGTCGTAGACGGCTTCGCAGAGGGGGTCTTGGGCGGAGTGGTTCTGGTGGACCGCCAGGGTCGTGGGTTCCTCCGGGTGCAGCAGGGCGACGAGCTTTGCGGAGACCCACCACTGAACCGGGCGCAGCGCTCCGTCATCGGAAAGGGGCAGATCGACGGCGATGGTGCGGCCCTCATGGTCGAGGTAGACGCGGACGACGCCGGGGGCATGGTGGTCGAAGCCCGTCAGGACGTAGAGCTCGGGGGCGACGGAAGGCGTCGCGGCGTGCCAGAGGGGGTCGCCGGCGAGGTCGGCGATGAGGTAGTCGATGCCGTCGTCCAGGGTGACCTCGGCCGCTTCGGGAACGACCGATCCCACCAACTCGGCCACGTCGACGTACGGATCCCCCTGCTGTACGGCCTCCACCGGCACGGTGCCCGTGGCCAGGCCGACTGCGGTATGGCGCAAGGCTCCGACATACCACCAGGTGCCGCGTTCACGGCCGCGGCTCGTCGGCAGGTCCACCAGGACGCTCCGCCCGGCGGTGTCTCCGAGACGGACGCGGATGCGCTCTCCGTCGGGGCGCGTCATCGCGCGGATACGCCAGTCGGTGGCCGGGAGAGGCACGCCGATGAACCGGCGCAGCACCAGAAGGGCTTCGGTGAAGTGGTCGTCCATGGGTGTGCTCTCCCCGTCCTCGTCCGGCCGCCGGAGCGGGTGGTCACAGGTCGTTGACCCAGTCGGGGCAAAGGGTCTGGCCCACGCAGTACGCGGTGATGGTGCCGAGCGGGCGCCCGTCAGGGGTCCTCTCGCCTCCGGGCCCCCGGTCGCCGCGCTCGGCGACGCTGACGGTGTTCATGCGCACCTGACCGCTGTTGGTGGCGATGACGTCCCAGTACTCCGCACGGTTGCCGGACACCGGCCGCCTGAGCGGACTGCTCCCCGAAGCGCTTGACGTATTCTTCGTTGGAGTAGGTGCGCAGATCGTCCGGGCCATCGCGTCCGGCTGCCCCCGCCGTCCCCGGTTCGACCAGCAGGACAGACAGACAGGTTGCCGTGAGCACGGGCAGGCCACGCCGCCTCAGGTTCTGGAGCACGCCACAGGTTGTACCCGCCCGCAGGGCTGTCATCAGTGGGAACGGCACTCACCTCACCCATACGGCTGCACTCCCCCTGCAGCGAACCCGGACGCGCGGACCTGCTCGTAGGTGAGCAGCACCCGGGTCATCGAGCTCCAGCAGTCCGTCCGTTCAACCCAGTCCCGCTCGCTGTCCTCGCCGGAGCAGTCGAAGTCACTGACCACGACAAGAACGGCCCGGGGCTGCCCGCGGGTGACGCGGCCGCGGACGACGTCGGCGTACGAATGGGCGGCCCGCATCCGGGGCACCTGGCCGGGCAGCCGATCCTTCCCCCGCCGTCTCTCCCGGCCCCTGTTCCTGTGGCGAACGTGCCTGTCCCCGGTACTCCTTCGTCGGCGGGACCGCGCACGGAGGGCAGCCGCAGGGAATGCCACGACGAGGATCCCGGCAGCGCCGTCGAGCAGCACCGAGCCCGCCGAGCCCGCCGAGCCCACCTCGCCCGCCACCACGGCCGACGCGAGCACATGAGCGACACGATCCAAGCGGTCGCCGGCCTGCTCTCACACCAGCGGACCACCACCCGCAAGCCCGATCAGAGGCAGTGACCACCAGCCCTACCCGCACCTTTCGACCCCGCACCGCCAACCATGCACGAGCTCGTTAGGGCGCCCGAGGTGGGCGAGGTGCGGTCACCCAGTGGTCGAGGTCGAAGTCGTCGTCGGCGGTCAGCACCCGCCACAGCAGGATGCGGTTGGACCGCTCCAGCCGACCGGTTGCTCGGTCACGGGCCCCGGTGACCACCCGGCAGCGGGACGGCGGGCGGGCCGGCACCCCCCCCGGGCCCCAGGGGTCGACCCACCACCCCACACGCGGGGCCGCCGCCGACACGCGGCGCTCGGGGGTGAGCCAACGGGGA
>NZ_JBEZWL010000128.1:0-21648 GCF_040648015.1 Streptomyces sp. NPDC029216
GCCAGGGCGGCCAGGGCGGCGGCGGAGGCCAGCGCTCCGGCGCCCCGGCCCCCGCCAACAGCGCCATGGCCGACGCCCTGCGCCGGGCCGGCCTCGGAGGCGACCGGGAGGACCGCCGCAAGCGGTAGCGGCAAAAAGGGGGGAAAGCGCAGGTAGCGGGCCGGTCCGGGGCAATCGGCAGGGCCCGCGGGACCGGCAGGTGTGGCCGGATAAGGCCCCCGCGCAGGACCCGTCCTTGCCAACTCCCTCACGTGATCGGTAGGCATGGTGGAACGCCCGTTCGTCTCGCGCGGACGGGCGTTCCGCGTTTCCCCCTCCGGGACCGCACTCCCGAGGCCGCCTCAAGGCACAGGACGTTATGCCGATGCCCACCCACGCCTACCGACGCTGCCCGAGAAAGGGTCCGAAGAGGGAACACATGCCCTACCGGAATCTCAGCCTGCGCAGACGGTGCGAGATGATTCTCGGTCACATGGATCTGACGCACCCGTTCTCCCTGGACGCCCTGTGCACCCGCATCGCCGAGCGGCGCGGCCGTCCGATCCGCCTCCACCCCCTGCCCCGCGAAGCCGCCGAATCCGGCGTCTGCGGACTGTGGGTGGGCACCGAGACCGTGGACTACGTCTTCTACGAGGCCCACACCACCCCCCTGCACCGCGAGCACATCGTCCTCCACGAGCTGGGCCACATCCTCTTCGGCCACCACTCCCTGGAGGGCGAGGAGAACGACGGCATGGCCCCCGTGGTCCTCGGCCGCACCAACTACACCACCCGCCAGGAGCAGGAGGCGGAGATGCTCGCGAGCATGATCCGCATCCGCACCTCGGGCGCCGGCCACTCCCGGCCCGCCCCCGGCCCCCGGGGCGCCCTCGCCCGGCTGGAGTCCGCCATGGGGTACGACGCGTACGAGCGGGGCCACCGTGACGGCAGCTGAACTCGCCGCCTTCGGCGACCGGCTGGCCGTCCCGAGCGTGGCGTGCCTGTGGATCGCGGTCCTGCTGCGGGCCCCCGGCGCCCTGCGCTCCCCGCAGCAGCGCGGTCTGTGGCTCGCCGTCGCCACCGCCGCCGCGGCGATGACCCTGAACCTGCCGGACGTCGTCGCGTACGCCATGCGCCGTGAGGCCTCCTACGCCCACACCATCGGCCTCACCCGCAACCTCATCGGCGTCCTGTCGGCGGGCGCCGTGCTCTACTTCGTGGCCGCCGCCACCCGGGGGCGCAGGCTCCAACTCGCCTCCTGGGCGGGCGCCCTGCTCTGGCTCACCACCCTCGTCGCCCTGGACGCCGCCGCGCCCCGGCACGGCACGCACACCATCCCGCCCTCCGGCGCCCCCGTGCCCTCCCTGCCGTACTGGCTCGTGCTGATCTCCGCCCACCTGATCGCCAACACCATCTGCGTGTACGTGTGCTGGCGCTACAGCCGCCGCTCCGAGAGCCGGGGCCTGGCAGCCGGACTGCGGCTGTTCGGCCTGGGCACCGGGCTGGCCTGGCTGTTCTGGTTCGCGTACCTGCTCAAGGCCCTGTTCGGCGGCACCTGGGCGACGCCCGCCCTGCCGCTGCTGATGAACCTGCACGGCCTGCTGCGCGCCGCCGCGATCCTCGTGCCCACCCTGTTCACCCTGCGCCACACCCTCACCGACACCGCCACCGCCTGGCGGCTGTGGCCGCTGTGGCGGGACCTGGTCCAGGCCGTCCCGCACGTGGTCCTCTCCCGGCCCCGCGCCGGACGGCTGCTGGAGCTGCTCTGGCCGCCGGTGCCGCGCAACCTGCTCGTCTACCGCAAGGTCATCGAGACCCGCGACGCGATCCTGATCCTGGGCGAGTACGTCGCCCCGGGCGTCCCCGAGCTCGCGCGCGGCCACGTCGCCGGCAGCCGGATCCCCGAGCAGCGGCACACGGCGGCCGCGCTGGCCTGCGTACTGAAGGAGGCGCGCCGGGCGAAGCTCGCCGGGCTGCCCGGGCAGCCCGCCCGCGCCACCGCCCTGGAACTGCCGGCCGCGATGCAGACCTCCGCGGAGGGCGGCGGCCTGGCGGACGAGGCCCGCTTCCTGGTGGACGTCGCCCAGGCCTACGCCTCGCCCGAGACCTCCGCCTTCGCCCCCGGCCCCGCCGCCACCTGAACCACCGGCACCATCCGCAACACCGAGGAAGTGAACCGCCCTTGACCACCACCGTTCTGATCACCGGGGCCAGCGCCGGCCTGGGCGCCGCCTTCGCCCGCGGCTTCGCCGCCAAGGGCTGCGCCCTGGTCCTCGTCGCCCGGGACAAGACCCGGCTGGAGGCCGTGGCCGCCGAACTCGGCCGGGACTTCGGTACCGACTGCGAGGTGCTGCCCGCCGACCTCCTCGACCCCGCCGGCTGCCGGTCCGTCGCCGACCGGCTCGCCGACACCGCGCGGCCCGTGGACGTCCTCGTCAACAACGCCGGGTTCGGGCTGCCCGCGCCCTACCCGTACAACCCCGTCGAGGACGAGGAGCGGATGCTCGACCTCCTGGTGAAGGTCCCGCTCCGCCTCACCCACGCCCTGCTGCCCGGGCTCCGGGAGCGCCGCCGGGGCGCGGTCCTCAACGTCTCCTCGGTCGCGGGACTGCTGCCGACCGGCACGTACGGGGCCGCGAAGGCCTGGGTCACCGCCTTCAGCGAGTCCCTGCGCATCGACATGGAGCCCTACGGGGTCCGGGTCCTGGCGGTGGTGCCCGGGTTCACCCGCACCGAGTTCCAGGAACGCGCCGGGATGGACGTCAGCGCCCTGCGCGACGCCGTGTGGCTGGAGCCGGAGGCCGTGGTGGCCAAGGCCCTGCGCGACCTCGCCCTGCGCCGCCCCGTCAGCATCACCGGCCGCCGCTACCAGGCGTACGCCTTCGCGGCCCGCCACCTCCCGCGCGCCTTCGTGGCCGCCCGGATGCCCCGCAAGCGCAGGCCCCCGGCCCGTCCGACCGGCTGAGCCCCGGCCGGTTTGCGGGGCCGCCGTCCGGGCAGCCGCCGGACGAGGGGGGCCGGCGGTGCGGGGGCGGAGGAGGACTGACATGGACGAGCAAGGCGGCGCGGGCGGAGTCCCGCTCCACGGCGACGACGACGCACAGCGGCAGCGCAAACCCCACGCCGAGCGGACCGCGCCCCGGCCCGCGCCGGCACCCGGCCCCGTACGGCGCGAGGACACGGACGAGGCCAGCCGCCTCGACCGGCCCGGAACCGAGGACCCGCAGAAGCCACGCAGGCACGGGGGCCACGGCTAGGGGTGCCCGGCCCGTAGGGCTCAGAGCTCGGTGACCTTGCCGTCGGCGACCTCCAGGCGGCGGGTCACCCGGACGGCGTCCAGCATGCGGCGGTCGTGGGTGACCAGCAGCAGGGTGCCCTCGTAGGCGTCCAGGGCCGATTCCAGCTGCTCGATCGCCGGCAGGTCGAGGTGGTTCGTCGGCTCGTCCAGGACCAGCAGGTTCACCCCGCGCCCCTGGAGCAGCGCCAGGGCCGCCCGGGTGCGCTCGCCCGGGGAGAGGGTCGCCGCCGGGCGCAGCACGTGCGCCGCCTTCAGGCCGAACTTGGCCAGCAGCGTACGGACCTCCGCCGGCGCCGTGTCCGGGACCGCCGCGCAGAACGCCTCCAGCAGCGGCTCCTCGCCGAGGAACAGCCCGCGCGCCTGGTCGACCTCGCCGACCAGCACGCCCGAGCCGAGCGTCGCGGAGCCGGAGTCCGGGACCAGCCGGCCCAGCAGGACCGCGAGGAGGGTGGACTTGCCGGCGCCGTTGGCCCCGGTGATCGCGACCCGGTCCGCCCAGTCGATCTGCAGGCTCGCCGGGCCGAAGGAGAAGTCCCCGCGCTTGACGGCCGCTTCGCGCAGGGTGGCGACCACCGAGCCGGAGCGCGGGGCCGCCGCGATCTCCATGTGCAGCTCCCACTCCTTGCGCGGCTCCTCGACGACCTCCAGCCGCTCGATCGCGCGCTGCGTCTGGCGGGCCTTGGCGGCCTGCTTCTCGCTGGACTCGCCGCGCAGCGCCTTGCCGATCTTGTCGTTGTCGCTCGACTTGCGGCGGGCGTTGCGCACGCCCTTGTCCATCCAGTTGCGCTGCATCTGCGCCCGGCCTTCGAGGGCGGCCTTCTTGTCCGCGTACTCCTCGAACTCCTCGCGGGCGTGGCTGCGGGCCCGCGCGCGCTCCTGCAGGTACGACTCGTAGCCGCCGCCGTACAGGTTGATCTGCTGCTGGGCCAGGTCGAGTTCGAGGACCTTGGTGACGGTGCGCGTGAGGAACTCGCGGTCGTGGCTGATGACGACCGTGCCCGCGCGCAGCCCCGTCACGAACCGCTCCAGCCGCTCCAGACCGGCGAGGTCCAGGTCGTTGGTGGGCTCGTCGAGGAGGAACACGTCGTAGCGGGACAGCAGCAGGGAGGCGAGTCCGGCGCGGGCGGCCTGGCCGCCGGACAGGGCCGTCATCGGCAGGTCCAGGCTCACGGCCAGGCCCAGCTCGTCCGCGGTCTCCTGGGCCCGCTCGTCCAGGTCGGCGCCGCCCAGGTTCAGCCAGCGGTCGAGGGTCTCCGCGTACGCGTCGTCGGCGCCCGGGGTGCCGTCCACGAGCCCCTGCGTGGCCTCGTCCAGCGCCGCCTGCGCGGCCGCGACCCCGGTACGGCGGGCCAGGAAGTCCCGTACCGTCTCCCCGTCCCGCCGCTCGGGCTCCTGCGGGAGGTGGCCGACGGCCGCACCGGGCGGGGAGAGCCGCAGCTCACCGGTCTCGGGGGTGTCCAGCCCGGCGAGCAGCCGCAGCAGGGTGGACTTCCCGGCGCCGTTGACGCCGACGAGGCCGATGACGTCGCCGGGCGCGACGACGAGGTCGAGGCCGGCGAAGAGCGTGCGCTCGCCGTGGGCGGCGGTGAGGTTCTTGGCGACGAGGGTTGCAGTCATGATGCCCCGATCCTATCGGCGCGCCGCCGGCCTACCCGCCGATCAGGCGCAGTCCGGCCCACAGGGCGGCCACAGCCGCCGCGAGCGCGGCGGGGGTGGTGAGCAGCCCGAGGCGGGTGAAGTCCCCGAGGTGTACGTCCTCGCCGTGCGCGTGCAGCATCCGCCGCCACAGCAGGGTGGCCAGCGAGCCCGCGTACGTGAGGTTGGGGCCGATGTTCACCCCGATCAGCACGGCCAGGACCACGCCCGGCCCGGCCGGCGCGGCCAGCGGGAGCAGGGCGAGGACGGCGGGGAGGTTGTTGATCAGGTTGGCCAGCACGGCGGCCACCCCGGCCACGGCCAGCAGCGTGGGCAGCGCGTCCCCGTCGGGCAGCAGCCACTCCAGCCCGTCGCCGAGCCCGTGGTCCACCACGGCCCGGACCACCACCCCGAGGGCGAGGACGAACAGGCAGAACGCCGGCGCGGTGGAGGCCGCCAGCCGCCGCGCGGTGGTCTCCCGGCGCCACAGGGCCCGTACGCCCAGCGCCACCGCCCCGGCCAGCGCGGCCCAGGCGGGGCTCGCCCCCGCGAAGGAGGCCACGGCGAAGCCCGCCAGGGTCAGCAGCAGCACCGCCAGCGCGAACCGGGGGAGCGGGGCGGGCTCGGCCGCCCCGGGCACGTGCTCGGGCTCCGCCGTCAAGTCGGCCCGGAAGAACCGGCGGAACACCGCGTACTCCACCCCGATCGCGACCGCCCAGGGCAGGGTCATCAGCGCCGCGAACCGGGTGAAGGTCAGCCCGCTCGCGGTGAAGGCCAGCAGGTTCGTCAGGTTGGAGACGGGCAGCAGCAGCGAGGCCGAGTTCGCCAGATGGGCGGTCGCGAACACGTGCGGGCGCGGCCGGGCGCCCAGCCTGGCGGCCGTCGCCAGCACCACCGGGGTCAGCAGCACCACCGTGGCGTCCAGGCTCAGTACGGCCGTCACCGCCGAGGCCGCCAGGAACACCCCGCCCAGCAGCCCCGCCGCCCCCCGCCCGGCCGCGCGCCGGGCCACGGCGGCGCCCGCGGCCCGGAACAGCCCCTCGTCGGCGCACAGCTGGGCGAGGGCCAGGATCACGGCCAGGAACCCGACCACCGGCAGCAGCCCGCGCAGCTGCTCCCACGCGTCGGCCGGCGACACCACCCCCAGCACGACGAGCAGCCCGGCCGCCGGTACGGCGGCGGCCGCCTCGGGCAGCCCGCGGGGGCGCACCACGGCGGCGGCCAGGACGAGGAGCAGCAGGGCGCAGGACAGGGATTCGGCGAGGACGGTGTTCAGGACGGTACTCCGGATGGGGCTCACGGGGACCGGCCAAGGATCGCACGGGCCCCGCCCGATGGCCGGATAGGTGGGATACCCGTCATTGCGGCCATCCGCGAGGGCGTCACACCATGGAGGCATGCCGCTGCGAAACGTGCTGGTCGTCCTGTACGACGGGGTCCAGAGCCTGGACGTGACCGGCCCCGTCGAGGTGTTCGACGGGGCCGGCCGCTGCCGCCCGGACGACGGCGGGTACGCGGTCCGGACGGTCTCCCCCGGGGGCGGTCCGGTCCGGACGGGCAGCGGGCTGACCCTGCTCCCGGACGGGGACCTGGAGGGCGCCCGCCCCGGCCCTGACACCACCCTGCTGGTGCCCGGAGGCCGGTTCACGGGGGACTTCGAACCGCGGATCACGGACTGGCTGCGCGCGTACGGGGGTCGTGCGGGGCGGCTGGTGTCCGTCTGCACGGGCGGCCTGCTGCTGGCGGAGGCCGGGCTGCTGGACGGGCGGCGGGCGACCACGCACTGGTCGGTGTGCGAGCGCATGGCACGGGACTACCCCCGGGTGGAGGTGGAACCGGATCCGATCTACGTCCGGGACGGCCCGGTCGCCACCTCGGCCGGGGTCACCGCCGGGATCGACCTCGCGCTGGCGCTGGTGGAGGAGGACCTCGGGCGGGACGTGGCGCTGCTGATCGCCCGGCACCTGGTGGTCTTCCTGCGCCGGCCGGGGAACCAGGCGCAGTTCAGCGCGCAGCTCGCGGCGCAGACGGCGCGGCGGGAGCCGTTGCGGGACGTCCAGCAGTGGATCACCGAGCACCCCGACGGGGACCTGAGCGTGGAGGCCCTCGCCGCCCGCGCGGCGCTGTCGCCGAGGCACTTCGCGCGGGCCTTCCAGGCCGAGACGGGGGTGACGCCGGGGCGGTACGTCGAGCGGGTGCGGGTGGAGCACGCGCGGCGGCTGCTGGAGGAGTCGGGGGAGGCCGTCTCGCAGATCTCCCGCGAGTGCGGATACGGCACCCCCGAGGCCCTGCGCCGCGCCTTCCTCCGGACCCTGGGCCAGCCCCCGTCCGAATACCGCCGCCGCTTCGGCGCCCCGCCGTGACCGGGGCGCCACAGCGGACGCCCCGCCCACCGTCACAGCAACCCTCAGGAGAAGAGACATGCAGATCGCCGTACTGCTCTACGACGGCTTCACCGCCCTCGACGCCATCGGCCCCTACGAGACCCTCAGCCGTCTGGAAGGCGCCGAGACCGTGTTCGTCGCGGAGCGCAAGGGGCCCGTCCGCACCGACAACGGTGCGGCGGTCCTCGTGGCCGAGAAGGCCCTCGACGAGGTGACCCGCCCCGACATCGTCATCGTCCCCGGCGGCCCGCACCCCGAGACCGAGATGAAGAACCCCGCCGTCCTGGACTGGCTCCGCTCCGTCGACGCGACCACCACCTGGACCACGTCCGTCTGCACCGGCTCGCTGCTCCTCGCCGCCGCCGGGCTCCTCGACGGGCGCCGGGCGGCCTGCCACTGGCTCTACCTCGACCGGCTGGTCCCCTTCGGCGCCGAGCCCACCGGGGAGCGGGTGGTCTTCGACGGGAAGTACGTCACCGCCGCCGGGGTCTCCTCCGGCCTGGACATGGGGCTCGGACTGCTCGGCCGGATCGCGGGGGACGCGTACGCCCAGACCGTGCAGCTGATGTGCGAGTACGACCCCCAGCCGCCCTACGACGCCGGTTCCCCGGACAAGGCCCCGGCCGAGATCGTCGCCCGGCTGCGTGCCGCTAATCCCCTGATGGAGCGGGGCGCCAGCTGAAGTCGGGCTCCCGGCGCTCCAGGAAGGCGGCGACACCCTCGGCGGTGTCGCCGCTCGCGGCGGCCTGGCCGCTCCAGTACGCGTCCCGGTCGGTCCGCCCATCCGCGAACTCCTTCGCCGCGGCCTGCGTCAGCTGCGACCGGGTGGTGAGGATCCGGGCGAACTCGGCCACCCGCTTGTCCAGTCCGCCGGCCGGCAGCAGCTCGTTCAGGAACCCGGCCCGCAGCGCGGCCTCGGCCCCGATCAGCTCCGCCGAGAACAGCAGGTACTTGGCCCACGCCGGCCCGACCAGCGAGGCCAGCCGCCGGGTGGAGGACGCCGGGTAGACGATGCCCAGCCTGGCCGGGGTCACCCCGAAGCGCGCCCCCTCCTCCGCGAACCGCAGGTCGCAGGCCGCCGCCAGCTGGCTGCCGCCGCCCACGCAGAAGCCGCGGACCGCCGCCACCGTCGGCTTCGGGAAGGCGGCCAGGGCCTCCTCCGCCGCCACGGCGAGGGCCTGCGGGTCCTCGTCCCCGGTGAGGGAGGAGATGTCGGCGCCCGCGCAGAACGTCGGCCCGGCCCCGGTCAGGACGAGCACCCGTACGGCCGGGTCGGCGGCCAGTCCCGGGAGCAGCTCCGGCAGGGCCCGCCACATCGCGGCCGTCATGGCGTTCCGCTTCGCGGGGTGGGAGATGGTGAGCGTGGCCACCCCGTCGGCGACCGTGTGGTGGAGGGCTGCGTCCATGCGCCGGATGCTATCCCGGGGCGACGATCCTATGATCAAGGGGACTCCGTCCCCGGGGGGTGCGAGGAGGTGGCACGCCCATGGGCGCCGACCGCAGTGAGCAGCAGCAGGACAAGAGCAGGCTCAACCGGCGCTTCGGTTTGCTGGCGCTGCTCGGGGTGATCCTCGTGCTGGCCGGGCTGGTGGGCCTGGTCTATGCCGGGGTGGCCACCCTGACCTCGATGTTCCTCTTCGGCTGGCTGCTGCTGATCGGCGGCGTGGTCGGCCTCGTGCAGGCCGTGCAGTCGCGCAAGAGCAAGTACTTCTGGCTCGCCGTCATCGTCGCCGCGATCAACCTCGCCGCCGGCTTCGTGATCCTGCGCCGCCCCGCGGCGAGCGCCGAGGCGCTGACCATGTTCGCGGCGCTGCTCTTCCTCACCGGCGGGGTGTTCCGCCTCGCGGGCTCCCTGGTGGTCCGCGGCTCCAACTTCGGGCTCGCCCTCGTCCAGGGCGCCTTCGGCGTCCTGCTCGGCGTGCTGATCCTCGCGGAGTGGCCCGGCAGCAGTCTGTACGTGATCGGGACCTTCTTCTCCCTCGCCCTGCTGTTCGACGGGCTGAGCCTGGTGGCGGTGGGCATGGGCGCCCGCCGGGTCCTCGGCCTGGTCAGGGAGGACGGAGCAGATGAGACAGACGCTGCCAAGCGGAGCGTGCGGGATCAGGAATCGTCCAACAACTGACTCTGTCATACGCCAGTGGTCAGAAAGTGTCCGATTGCTGCTGACTTCTGGTCAGCGGAGCGGTCCGGACCAGGCTGCTCGCCACTCTTGTCGCGTGGAGACGATCGAGCGCGAAGACGGGGGCCGGAAGATGGACGACAGCGGGAGCATCCCGCAGGCCAGGGGAGGTGAGACGTCGGCTCCGGCCGACCCCCTCACCTACGAGGGGGTGTGGCGCTTCACTGCGCCCGCGGTAGAAGAATCCGTTCCGCAGGCCCGCCGGGCGGTCCGCGACCTGCTCGGCCGCCAGGGAGTGCCGGCCACGCAGGACCTCGTGTACTCCCTGCTGCTGATCGTCTCCGAGCTGGTGACGAACTCGGTCCGGCACGCCGCCCTGCTCTCCCCGGAGGTGGCCGTCGAGGTGGCGGTGGGCCGGGAGTGGGTACGGGTGGCCGTCGAGGACAACCACCCGTACCGCCCCAAGGCGCTGGAGGCCGACTTCGGCCAGACCGGCGGCCGGGGTCTGCTCCTGGTCCGCGAGATCACCCTGGAGGCCGGCGGGGTGTGCGACGTCGAGCACACCTCCACCGGCGGCAAGGTGATCTGGGCCGCCCTGCCGCTCACGGCCCCGGCCCGGCCCCTCTGAGACCCCGGCCCGCCGACGGGCCGGCACCGCACCCGAACGGCGGAGCGGCTACCAGCCGGCCGCGTCGCCGGTCAGCTCGCGGATCGCGGGGCGCGCCGCGTCGAGCACCGTCATGAACCAGGCCGAGAACGGCACCTCCGCGTGCCGCTTCGCCAGCTCCTCGGCCGTGACGAAGGCGGTGTCCCCGACCTCCTCCGGATCCGGGTTCAGCGACGCCTGGGCCAGTCCCACGAACAGGTGGTTGTACTCCTGCTCCACCAGCCCCGACGCGGGGTCCGGGTGGTTGTAGCGCACCGTCCCCGCCTCCGCGAGCAGCGAGGGCGACAGCCCCAGCTCCTCGTGGGTGCGCCGGGCCGCCGCCGCGAACGGCGACTCGCCGGGGTAGGGGTGACCGCAACAGGTGTTCGACCAGACGCCGGGGGAGTGGTACTTCCCGAGGGCGCGCTGCTGGAGCAGCAGCCGGCCCTGCTCGTCGAAGAGGAACACGGAGAACGCCCGGTGCAGCAGACCGGGGGCCTGATGGGCGGAGAGCTTCTCCGCCGTGCCGATGGTGTTGCCGGACTCGTCGACCAGTTCGAGCATGATCGATTCTTGAGCGCCGGTGCCGGCGGACGCGCTGCTGTGGGCGTCAGTGGCTGATGTGGTCGGCATACCCATCCTTCGCTTCGGACTTCGGTCTTCAGTCTGCCGTACAAAAGAGGCTTGTCCCCACTTCGGCCATCCGCGCATGTCCGCCCGCCGCCGCGTGATACACGGCGGGGGCGGACGGTCGGCCGGTGACTCAGATCCCGAACGGGGACGGATACGTGATCGTGCCCGCCGGCACCGGAACGGAATCGTCCCGTACGGCCGCGCTGCCCGCGCCCGAGCGCTGGAGCGCGGGATCGGCGGCCACCGGGGCGAGCGCGAGCGCCGGTACGCCGTCCACCTCGCACCGGGTCGGCAGGGTGTGCGCCGTCACCCTCCCGTCCGGACCCCCGGCCACGTACGAGAGCCCCGGCAGTCAGGACGCGTCGGCGCGCAACGCGTCCACGAGATCAGCCTCCAGCGGGGTGCCGAAGGCCGCCAGGTTGACGGCCCGCACCGCCGGCGGTCACCGGGGCCAGGACCCGGCTCCGGTAGCCGTACTCGTGGCCGTGCCGCTCCCGTACGGCGAGTTCCTCGCGTACGGAGGCCAGCGCGGCCGCCTCGGCCGGAGTGGCGGCGGTGGCCGCCGCGGCCCGTTCGCCGAGGGGCCCGTAGTACTCCGCCCAGTCGGAGTCCGGCTGGAGGAAGCCGCCCAGCAGGCGGTAGCCGGCCGCCTGCACGGCCGCGGTGTTGCGGGCGGCGGAGCGCAGCGGGTACTGCGGGTCCCAGAACGCCCGCGCTCCGGGCGAGGGCTCCGCGGCGGTCCACTCGCACTCGCTGAGCACGAGCCGGCCGCCGGGTGCGAGGAGCCGCTTCCACTCCGCGAGCGCCCGGTCGAAGCCGAGGAGGTAGGCGGAGCCCTCCGCCCACACGAGGTCGAAGGAGCCGTCCGCGAAGGGGAGCGCGCCCATGTCGGCGCGCACGGCGGCGACCCGGCCGTCGAGCCCGCGGGCCCGCGCGGCGGTGCGCAGCTCCTCCAGGAAGGGCGCGTGGAGGTCGACGGCGGTCACCTCGGCGAGGCCCGACCCGCCCGCCTCGGCGGCGAGCAGCAGGGCGCTGCGGCCCGGACCGCAGCCGACGTCGAGGACGCGCGGCCGCTCGGGCAGCGGTCCGCACAGGGACAGCAGCCGCCGGGTGGTGGTGTCGGAGCCGGGGGACTGCCGGGGCAGCCCGTGGTGCAGCTCCATGAACGCCGCGAAGACCGCGTCGGCGCGGGAGTCGTCGGCGTGTGTGTGCTCGGTGAGGTCGGTCAACGTGAACCCTCGGAAAGGGGGCTCCGGCCGACGGGGCCGATCGGTGTGTGGCGGATCAGGCCCGGCCGGACGCCCGGGAAGACAGGGGGATGTACCGGAGTTCGCCGCGCACGGCAGCGATCGCCACGACGGTCATCCATCCACCTCTTCCACGGTCCGAGTCGGCGTCCACCTTAACATCCGGCCCCAAACCGGACCGGAGGGGGCTGAACGGCTGATGAATGGCGCCTTCCATTCATCCGATAGCCTCTGCCGACAGCCGCAGCCGCCGTGCCGCCGTGCTTTCTGCAGCCGCCCACGGGGCGCCCGCCCGGAATGTTCGTTGCAAGGAGTGAGTTCGTCTGTCGACCGTCATCCTCACCGGCCTGCCGGTCCCCGGATCACCGCTTGAAGACGAGCTCCGTTCGCTCGGGTTCGACGTCCGCCCGGTCCCCGCACCCGAAGACACCGCCGGGGCCCTGGCCGCCGTACCGGCCGGCCAGCGGGTCGCCGTCGTCGACAGCGGCTTCGTCGGGCACCCGCACGCCCTGCGCCTCGCGCTGACCGACCCGCGCTTCGAGGCCTGCGCCGTGACTGGCGCCTTCGCCGTCCAGGCCGGGGCCCGCGCGGCCCTGGAGCGGGCCGCGGCGCTCGCCCCGGACGGGGAGGGCCCGTACGCGGACCGGCTCGCCGCCGCCGTCGAGGCGGCCGGGACCACCGTCCAGCGGCCCGAGCTCGGCACCCTGGTCGCCGCCGTGCCGGCCGGCGAGGCCGAGCGCGCCGAGGCGCTGGCCGCCGTCGCGGCCGTCGACGACGAGGCCGTCCGGCTGCGCACCGCCGTGAAGTCCCGCGACGGGTTCTTCACCACCTTCTTCATCAGCCCGTACTCGCGCTACATCGCCCGCTGGTGCGCCCGCCGGGGCCTGACCCCGAACCAGGTCACCACCGCCTCGCTGCTCACCGCGCTGCTCGCGGCGGGCTGCGCCGCCACCGGCGAGCGCTGGGGCTACGTCGTCGCCGGCGTGCTGCTGCTCGTCTCCTTCGTCCTGGACTGCACCGACGGGCAGCTCGCCCGCTACTCGCTCCAGTACTCGACGATGGGCGCCTGGCTGGACGCGACCTTCGACCGGGTGAAGGAGTACTCCTTCTACGCGGGCCTCGCGCTCGGCGCCGCCCGGAACGGGGACGACGTCTGGGCGCTCGCGCTCGGCTCGATGGTCCTGATGACCTGCCGGCACGTGGTCGACTTCTCCTTCAACGAGGCCAACCACGACGCCACGGCGAACACGAGCCCCACCGCCGCCCTCTCCGGCCGGCTCGACAGCGTCGGCTGGACCGTCTGGGTCCGGCGGATGATCATCCTGCCGATCGGCGAGCGCTGGGCGATGATCGCGGTCCTGACCGCCGTCACCAGCCCCCGGATCGTCTTCTACGCCCTGCTGGCCGGCTGCGCCTTCGGCGCGCTCTACACCACCGCCGGCCGCGTCCTGCGCTCGGTGACCCGCAAGGCGAAGAGGACCGACCGGGCCGCACGGGCGCTGGCCGACCTCGCGGACTCGGGCGTGCTCGCCTGGACCGGCGCCCCGCGCCCGGGCAAGCGGGCCTCGGCCGCCGCCCTGCCGATGGCCGCCGGGGCGGCCGTGGTGATGGCCGGCGGGGCCCTGGTCCGCGACTTCGGCTCGACCTCGCTGATCGCGACGGCGGGGCTCTACGTCTTCCTCTCGGGGGCTGCGGTCTCCACGCCGCTCAGGGGCCCGCTCGACTGGCTGATCCCGCCGCTGTTCCGGTTCGGCGAGTACGTCACCGTCCTCGTCCTCGCCGTCAAGGCGGACGTCCCCGGGGCCGTTCCGGCCGCATTCGGACTGGTCGCGGCGGTCGCCTACCATCACTACGACACGGTCTACCGCATCCGCGGTGGCTCGGGCGCTCCCCCGCACTGGCTGGTGCGGACGACCGGCGGTCACGAGGGCAGGGTCCTGCTGACCGTGGTCCTGGCCGCCGTCCTCGCCCGTGACGCGTTCCCCGTCGCGCTCACGGCCGTGGCCGTGTTCGTGGCTCTGGTGGTGCTCGTGGAGAGCATCCGCTTCTGGGTCTCCGCCGGAGCACCCGCCGTACACGACGAAGGAGAACCCGCATGATCGGCCTTGTACTCGCTGCCGGTGCCGGACGCCGTCTGCGTCCCTACACCGACACCCTGCCCAAGGCCCTCGTGCCCGTCGGTCCCGAAGGGCAGGAGGACAGCCTCACCGTCCTCGACCTGACCCTGGGCAACTTCGCCGAGGTCGGCCTCACCGAGGTCGCGATCGTCGTCGGCTACCGCAAGGAGGCCGTGTACGAGCGCCGCGAGGCCCTGGAGGCCAAGTACGGCGTCAAGATCACGCTGATCGACAACGACAAGGCCGAGGAGTGGAACAACGCCTACTCCCTGTGGTGCGCCCGTGACGTCCTCAAGCAGGGCGTGATCCTCGCCAACGGCGACACCGTCCACCCGGTCTCCGTCGAGAAGACCCTGCTCGCCGCCCGCGGCAACGGCCAGAAGATCATCCTCGCCCTCGACACGGTCAAGAACCTGGCCGACGAGGAGATGAAGGTCGTCGTCGACGGCGCCAAGGGCGTGCAGAAGATCACCAAGCTCATGGAGCCGTCCGACGCCACCGGCGAGTACATCGGCGTCACCCTCATCGAGCCGGAGGCCGCCGCGGCCCTCGCCGAGGCCCTCAAGGCCACCTTCGAGCGCGACCCCGACCTCTACTACGAGGACGGCTACCAGCAGCTCGTCAACGACGGCTTCACCATCGACGTGGCCCCCATCGGCGACGTGAAGTGGGTCGAGATCGACAACCACGACGACCTCGCCAAGGGCCGGACGATCGCATGCCAGTACTGACGCGGCTGATCCCCTCGCCGGTCGTCGTCGACATCAGCTGCGGGGCGATGGACAAGCTGGACGGCATCCTCGCCGACCAGCGGATCTCCGCGTCCGGCCGGCTCGCGATCGCGATCAGCGGGGGCTCCGGGCAGGCGCTGCGCGCCCGCCTGGAGCAGGCCCTGCCGCACGCCGACTGGTACCCGGTCGTCGACGGCACCATCGACTCGGCGGTCAAGCTCGCCGACGACATAAAGGGCCGCCGCTACGACGCCGTCGTGGGCCTGGGCGGCGGCAAGATCATCGACGTGGCGAAGTACGCCGCGGCGCGGGTCGGGCTGCCCATGGTGGCCATCGCCACCAACCTCTCCCACGACGGCATCTGCTCCCCGGTGTCCATCCTGGACAACGACAACGGCCGGGGCTCCTACGGCGTGCCCACGCCGATCGCGATGGTCATCGACCTCGACGTGATCCGCGAGGCGCCCACGCGCTTCGTCCGCGCCGGCATCGGCGACGTGATCTCCAACATCTCGGCCATCGCCGACTGGGAGCTCTCGCACAAGGTCACCGGCGAGGCCGTGGACGGACTGGCCGCCGCCATGGCCCGCACCGCGGGCGAGTCCGTGCTGCGCCACCCCGGCGGCTGCGGGGACGACGAGTTCCTCACCGTGCTCTCCGAGGCCCTCGTGCTCTCCGGCATCGCCATGTCGATCAGCGGCGACAGCCGCCCCTCGTCCGGCGCCTGCCACGAGATCAGCCACGCCTTCGACCTGCTCTACCCCGGGCGCTCCGCGCTCCACGGCGAGCAGGTCGGCATCGGCGCCGCCTTCGCCATGCACCTGCGCGGCGCCCGCGAGCAGTCCGGGCTCTTCGTCGAGGTGCTGCGCCGCCACGGCCTGCCGGTGCTGCCCGAGGAGATCGGGTTCAGCACCGAGGAGTTCACCGCGGCCGTGGAGTACGCCCCCCAGACCCGCCCGGGACGGTTCACGATCCTGGAGCACCTCAACCTGTCCGCAGCCGAGATCAGGGACGCTTACGCCGACTATGCCCAGACCATCCGTAGCTGAACTGCGCCCCGTCGTTCACCCGGCGGGCGTCAAGGACCGGCGCAGTGGCGAGCACTGGGGCGGCCGCCTCTACATGCGCGAGATCTCCCTGCGCATCACCCGCCTCCTGGTCACCACCCGCGTCACGCCCAACCAGCTGACCTACGTGATGACCCTCGCCGGCGTCCTCGCCGCCCCCGCCCTGCTGGTGCCGGGCGTGTGGGGCGCCGTCCTCGGCGTGGTCGCCGTGCAGCTGTACCTGCTGCTCGACTGTGTCGACGGCGAGGTGGCCCGCTGGAAGAAGCAGTTCTCGCTCTCCGGCGTTTACCTGGACCGCGTCGGCGCCTACCTGTGCGACGCGGCCGTCCTCGTCGGCTTCGGACTGCGCGCCGCCGACCTGTGGGGCGGCGGCCGCATCGACTGGCTGTGGGCCTTCCTCGGCACCCTCGCGGCGCTCGGCGCGATCCTGATCAAGGCCGAGACCGACCTGGTCGGCGTCGCCCGCCACCAGGGCGGGCTCCCCGTGGTCAAGGACGCCGCAGCCGAGCCGCGCTCCTCCGGCATGGCCCTGGCCCGCCGGGCCGCCGCCGCGCTGAAGTTCCACCGCCTGGTCCTCGGGATCGAGGCCTCGCTGCTCATCCTGGTGCTGGCGGTCCTCGACCAGCTCCGCGGCGACCTGTTCTTCTCCCGCCTCGGCGTCGCCGTCCTCGCCGGCATCGCGCTGCTCCAGACGGTGCTGCACCTGGTGTCCATCCTCGTATCGAGCAGGCTGCGGTGAGCGCCCCGCTGCGCGTCGGCGCGGTGATCATCACCATGGGCAACCGCCCCGACGAGCTGAAGGCGCTCCTCGACTCGGTGGCCCGGCAGGACGGCGACCCCGTCGAGGTGGTCGTCGTCGGCCAGGGGGTCGAGGTCACGGGCCTGCCCGACGGCGTGCGCACCGTGCACCTGCCCGAGAACCTGGGCATCCCCGGCGGCCGCAACGTGGGCATCGAGGCCTTCGGCCCCGGCGGCCACGACGTGGACGTGCTGCTCTTCCTCGACGACGACGGGCTCCTGGAGCGCACCGACACCGCCGAGCTGTGCCGGCAGGCCTTCGCCGAGGACCCCCGGCTCGGGATCATCAGCTTCCGCATCGCCGACCCGGACACCGGCGCCACCCAGCGCCGCCACGTCCCCCGGCTGCGCGCCTCCGACCCGATGCGCTCCTCCCGCGTGACCACCTTCCTGGGCGGCGCCAACGCCGTCCGCACGAAGGTCTTCGAGCAGGTCGGCACCCTGCCGGCCGAGTTCTTCTACGCCCACGAGGAGACCGACCTGGCCTGGCGGGCCCTCGACGCGGGGTGGCTGATCGACTACCGCGCGGACATGGTGCTGCTGCACCCGACCACCGCCCCCTCCCGGCACGCGGTCTACCACCGTATGGTGGCCCGTAACCGGGTGTGGCTGGCCCGCCGCAACCTGCCCGCCCCGCTGGTCCCGGTCTACCTGGGCGTCTGGCTCGCGCTGACGCTCGTGCGCAGGCCCTCGGCGCCGGCGCTCAAGGCCTGGTTCGGCGGGTTCAAGGAGGGCTGGACCACCCCCTGCGGTCCCCGGCGCCCCATGAGGTGGCGTACGGTCTGGCGGCTGACGCGACTGGGCCGACCGCCTGTCATCTGAGAAGCTCGCGTCTGGGACCATGGGCCCCGATCACGGGTCCGGCGCACCAGCCCCGATGCCCCACCTGCCGCATCTTGAAGACGGAAAGTTTCAACTTGTGAGTGACACAACCCACGACGGCGCCCTCGCCACGAGCAAGCCGCCGTCCGACGACGCGGGGCTCAGCCCCGCGGAGCTCGCCAGGAAGTACGGCCTGTCCGTCAGTGGCGCGCGGCCCAGCCTGGGCGGATACGTGCGGCAGCTCTGGGGTCGGCGCCACTTCATCATGGCCTTCTCCCGGGCCAAGCTGGTGGCCCAGTACAGCCAGGCGAAGCTCGGCCAGATCTGGCAGGTGGCGACCCCCCTGCTGAACGCCCTCGTCTACTACCTGATCTTCGGGCTCATCCTGAACGCCGGCCGCGGCATGGAGAAGAGCGTCTACATCCCCTTCCTGGTGATGGGCATCTTCGTCTTCACCTTCACCCAGAACTCCCTGATGGCGGGCGTCCGGGCGATCCCCACCAACCTCGGCCTGGTCCGCGCGCTGCACTTCCCGCGCGCCTCGCTGCCGATCTCCTTCTCGATGCAGCAGCTCCAGCAGCTGCTGTACTCGATGATCGTCGTGCTCATCGTCGCCGTGGCCTTCGGGAACTACCCCGCGCTGTCCTGGCTGCTGGTGGTCCCGGCGCTGGTGCTGCAGTTCGGCTTCAACACCGGCCTCGCCCTGATCTTCGCGCGCATGGGGTCCAAGACCCCCGACCTCGCGCAGCTCATGCCCTTCCTCACGCGCACGTGGATGTACGCCTCGGGCGTCATGTTCTCGATCAGCACGATGCTCAAGGACAAGCCCGCCTGGATCTCGGACGTCCTCCAGTGGAACCCCGCGGCGATCTACATGGACCTGGTCCGCTACGCCCTGATCAAGGACTACGGAGCCGAGAACCTCCCGCCGCACGTCTGGGCCTTCGCGGTCGGCTGGGCCGTCGTCATCGGCGTCGGCGGCTTCGTGTACTTCTGGAAGGCTGAGGAGCGTTACGGCCGTGGCTGACATCACCGAGGGCCGCGTGCCCACCGTCATCGCCGACGAGGTGCACATCGTGTACCGCGTCAACACCGGCAGCTCCGGCAAGGGCAGCGCCACCGCGGCGCTGAGCAAGATACTCCGCCGCGGAAAGGGCGACGCCCCGGGCGTCCGCCGGGTCCACGCCGTGCGCGGGGTCTCCTTCACCGCCTACCGGGGCGAGGCCATCGGCCTCATCGGCTCCAACGGCTCCGGCAAGTCCACCCTGCTGCGCGCCATCGCGGGCCTGCTGCCCTGCGAGTCCGGCAAGGTCTACACGGACGGCCAGCCCTCGCTGCTGGGCGTCAACGCCGCGCTGATGAACGACCTCACCGGCGAGCGCAACGTCGTCCTCGGCGGACTCGCGATGGGCATGACCCGCGAGCAGATCAAGGAGCGCTACCAGGACATCGTCGACTTCTCGGGGATCAACGAGAAGGGCGACTTCATCTCCCTGCCGATGCGCACCTACTCCTCCGGCATGGCCGCGCGCCTGCGGTTCTCGATCGCCGCCGCCAAGGACCACGACGTCCTGATGATCGACGAGGCGCTCGCCACCGGCGACCGCAAGTTCCAGGTCCGCTCCGAGGCGCGCATCCGCGAGCTGAGGGAGAAGGCCGGCACGGTCTTCCTGGTGAGCCACAACAACAACTCCATCCGCGACACCTGCAGCCGGGTGCTGTGGCTGGAGAAGGGCGAGCTCCTCATGGACGGGCCCACCGAAGAGGTCGTCTCGGCGTACGAGAAGGCCAGCGGCCACTGACGGGCCGCCCCTGCGCAACGCCAGGCCCCTGCCCCTCCCGCGGCGGGGGCCTCGCCGTGCGGACGGGGCCTCGCCGGGCGGCCGACATTCCGGGCGTGGTGACCACCCGATAGGCCCCTGCGGTGTTGTACAGCGTAAGCTGGACCAGTTCTCAATCGCGCCAAGAGGGGACGATTCCCCGCAGCCGGTTCGCCCGGGATACTCCCCGGTAAACTCCACGGCGTGTCCGAAATGGGATGACTTGGGTCGGCAGTGTAGAACGGGAGACGTGACGGCAATGGCTACGGGAATTCTGCGGCCCCCAGGCACAGCGGCCGTCCCGGCCCCGGGCGGCGGGCGGTGACCCCCGGGCACGGCCTCCGTCACCCGTCGGCCCCGGCCCCCGGTGGCGCCCCCGCCCCGGACACCGGCGACGCCACCCTCGCCAAGGCCGCCTCGGAGAACTTCCCCGTCGCCCCCGCCTTCCTGCCCCGCGCCTGGCGCGACGGCCTCATGGCGGTCTACGGGTTCGCCCGCCTCGTCGACGACATCGGCGACGGCGACCTCGCCCCCGGCGGCCGCGACGCCGTCCTCCTCGGCCTCGACCCGGCCGCCGCCGACGACCGCCCCGCGATGCTCGACGCCCTCCAGGCCGACCTGCTGCGCGTCTTCGGCGGCACCGACGGCCCCCCGCGCCACCCCCTGATGCTCGCCCTCCAGCCCGTCGCCCGCGAGCACCGCCTCAGCCCCGCGCACTTCCTCGGGCTCATCGAGGCCAACCGCCAGGACCAGCGGGTCGCGCGCTACGCCACGTACGCGGAACTCCTCGGCTACTGCGAGCTCTCCGCCAACACCGTGGGCCGCCTCGTCCTGGAACTCACCGGCACCTCCACCCCCGAGCGGATCCGCCGCTCCGACGCGATCTGCACCGCCCTGCAGATCGTCGAGCACCTCCAGGACGTCGCCGAGGACCTCGGCCGCGACCGGATCTACCTGCCGGCCGAGGACATGCGGCGCTTCCACGTCACCGAGGCCGACCTCAAGGCCCCCACCGCCGGCGCCTCCGTCCGCTCCCTGATCGCCTTCGAGACGGAACGCGCGTACGGACTCCTGGACGAGGGCACCCCGCTCGTGGGCAGCGTCCACGGCAGGCTGCGCCTGCTGCTCGCGGGATTCGTCGGCGGAGGGCGGGCCGCCCT
The DNA here is from genome assembly GCF_040648015.1 of Streptomyces sp. NPDC029216. Taxonomy (NCBI): domain Bacteria; kingdom Bacillati; phylum Actinomycetota; class Actinomycetes; order Kitasatosporales; family Streptomycetaceae; genus Streptomyces; species Streptomyces sp. NPDC029216. The sequence goes on from NZ_JBEZWL010000128.1 coordinate 20,457, forward strand.
GCGCGCGATCACCGCCGCCGGCTTCGACGTCCTGCCCGGCCCGCCCAAGCCCACCCGCGGCCTCCTCCTCCGCGAGGTGGCCGCCGTCCTGCGCACAGCGCCGAGAAAGGGGTGAGCCCGCACGTGGAGGGCCCCAACCACGCGTCCGCACCGTCCGCCCCGGTGCTCGCCGCCTACAGCTACTGCGAGGCCGTGACCGGAACCCAGGCGCGCAACTTCGCGTACGGCATCCGGCTGCTGCCCACCGACAAGCGGCAGGCGATGTCCGCGCTGTACGCCTTCTCGCGGCGCGTCGACGACATCGGCGACGGCACCCTCGCCCCCGAGGCCAAACTGGCCCGCCTGGAGGAGACCCGCGCCGTCCTCGGCCGGATCCGGGCCGGGGAGATCGACGAGGACGACACCGACCCCGTCGCCGTCGCCCTCGCGCACGCCGCCCGCCGCTTCCCCATCCCGCTCGGCGGCCTCGACGAACTCATCGACGGGGTCCTGATGGACGTCCGCGGCGAGGAGTACGAGACCTGGGACGACCTCAAGGCCTACTGCCGCTGCGTCGCCGGGGCCATCGGCCGGCTCTCGCTCGGCGTGTTCGGCACCGTCGGCCCCGGCGAGCACGCCGAGGAGTACGCCGACACCCTGGGCCTGGCCCTCCAGCTCACCAACATCCTGCGCGACGTCCGCGAGGACGCCGGGAACGGCCGCACCTACCTGCCCGCCGAGGACCTGGCCAAGTTCGGCTGCTCCGAGGGCTTCACGGGCGGCCGGGCCCCCGCCGGTTCCGACTTCGCCGGCCTTGTCCACCACGAAGTCCGGCGCGCCCGGGCCCTGTTCACCGAGGGCTACCGGCTGCTGCCGATGCTCGACCGGCGCAGCGGCGCCTGCGTGGCCGCGATGGCCGGCATCTACCGGCGGCTGCTGGACCGCATCGAGCGCGAACCCGAGGCCGTGCTGCGCGGACGCGTTTCGCTGCCGACCCACGAGAAGGCGTACGTGGCCGTACGCGGCCTGTCCGGCCTCGACGCCCGCACCATCTCCCGCCAGCGGGCCCGGAGGCGCACCTGATGCGGCCCGTCACGCCCCCGCTCCGGCAGGCCCGGACCCGCCCGACGGCGCCTCCGCCCGCCGGCGCGGCGCCGGACCGCGCCCCGGCCTGCGCCCCGTCGGGCCTTCGCCGGCCCGTTCCGGTCCCGTC
>NZ_JBEZWL010000129.1:0-21221 GCF_040648015.1 Streptomyces sp. NPDC029216
TACGAACGCAAAGCCGACCACTTCCTCGCCTTCACCAGCATCGCCTGCACCCTCATCTGCTACCGAAGACTGGCCAAATGAGATGACGTCTAAGAGTCAAACAGGGACGGTTGGTTCCAAGGTGCGGCAATTGGCTGTCCCTGTGCTCCAAGGAGAGCAGATAGATTTTCAGCCTCTGGGTCGGTAAGTTCGCAGAGGAGCCTGGCCGCTGTGCCGATGAGTTCATCGAGTGCGACCTGGCTCCGGGCCCCTCGTGCGCTGGCCAGAAGCTGGGTGAAGCTGCAACGCAGGACGGCTCCTGAAGGGGTGCGTGCGTCAGCCTCGAAAACAGCTTCCGACTGTCCGAGCGCTTCGCTGATGCCGACGAGCTGCTCGTCATGGACGACGTCGTCGCCAGGGCCGTCATATCCGATGCGTCTATCAGTGACCAGCATCCTGATCGACGTCAGCGGGATGGAGAAGCGATCTGCACGGGTGCGTAAATCTTCCAGGCTTGGCTCGTCGAAGGTATCTGAGGTGTCGAGGTCTTTTCGCGTTTGTGCGACATAGGTGCGGAACTGTGGCGTCTGTAGCAATAGATGGCCTCGCTCGACCGCCCAGCGCCACGGTCCGATAGGCGCACTTGGTGTGGTGCCGCGCGCGATCACGCAAACGTGGCTTTGCCAACGCGCGACGGCAGATCGCATGAGGTGTTGAAGGTTATCCGGGTCGCGGATAGGCGTGCGCAAGAGGAGGGGGAGGCTGACCATAGGGAGTAGCCTCTGCCAGAAGGCTGGGTCCGGAATCTCCTCGCTACCTAGGAGGTAGGCCAGAGTCGATTCGTCCAATCGGCCGGATCGCCGCAATGGGCCGGGGAAACTGGAAAGAGTCGAACCTCCGCCCTGCCACAGTGCGGCCATGAAGGCCGTCATTCGATCTGCTACTTGAGGGACCATCTGAGCCGAGACAGCCTCAACGGCAATGCGTGTGCCATTGGGGTCTCCGTCACGGGCAGCACCAACGCCGGTTGCAACTGCGTTGGTGAACTGTGTGGTTGCCAGTGCATTCATTGCGCCCCGGCCCCCCTCGATGATTGAACTGGAGATCAGCCGTGGAACGCTGGGTGTGTCGTGGGCTGGTGTCAGCTCGCCGAAGGCCGGCGTGTCTAGCAGTAGGGCTTGATGCTCAGAGGCGGTCGGCTGAAGGGCGTCGGTCGCCTGCGTGGCCTCTAGCTCACCCAGCGAGAGGATCAGCGGCCGGTCCTTCGTCTGGAGTCGTGTGATGTCCTCCCGCAGCTCCGCCGGGTTGGCCGTAGTGCGGAGATACACGTACCGATCTGTGGTGCGGGCTGCTTGAGGCCACCGGATCACCATGTCAGGGGCGTAGGTGTGGTTAAAGAAGCCAGTCGTGATGACCTCCGCCCGCGGATCCATTCTCCGCAGCTGATGACCCACGATTTCTTTGACCCTGGCGAACGGTTGGCTCTGCTCCGTCTCGTCGAGCGCAGCCATGATCGCCTGTGATGTCTCGTTCACCACTGCTCTCCCTTTCGGATCAGTTCGGCAGCCACGATGGCTTCCCAGTCCTTGAGGGGGACCAGCGTCTCCTGCTTCTCGGACAGCACGATTAGCCACAGTCGTTTCGCAACAGTCTCGACTACCTGCTGGTTGATCGCAGCCTTTGCTTCCGCGCGATCGCTCGTCCCAAAGACACGCGCATGGTGGATGAGTACCGCATCCTCGACATGCCTTGGAGAGTGCAGCTGAGTCCAGGTGTTAGCGCGGAAGGGTGACCATGTGATCCACATCAGGTGATCGCTGAGGAGATGACCCGTCTGGCAAGCCACGTAGCACTTGGCGACGAACTCATCGAACTGCGTTCCCTGGTCGCTGGGTTGTTGGTAGTTCTTCACCTCAGCGCAGAACATGTCCCCGTGGTACGGGGCCCCTCGCATCGCGCCACCCAGATCGAAGGAGAAGGTCTGTCCACCGTGGGGCCATGCCAGGGTCAGCCGCCGGGCACACGACGGCGAGTCGGTGTTCGCGTACGCGCCCGAGATCCGCATCGTGCCCTCGAGCCACATCTTCGCCCGGCGAGCCCCAGAGAATCCCTTGAGGTGGGCGTCTTCCCCCACAGCCACAGCGATCAGGGTAGGGCACAACGACAACGCCCGCCATGAGAAGGAGCATTGGGCGAGATCGGATTCTCGTCCGGTGGTGCCAACGGACTGGATGGGTCGGCGAGTGCAGGCAGTGCTAGCTTGGGCGATCCTGATCACGATGGTGGCTCGCAGCAACGTCTGGGCGCGCACTACTTCCGCATCCTCGACCCTTCAAGTCGGGCTCCCGAGGCCTCGGCGGTGCTACGAACGTGTGGTGATCTGCCGAGCTGGCGCAAGGAACGCGGCTTCGCGAAAAGCGTTGCGGATTTCCGTCAAGGGTTCCCGAGCGCGGTTGAAGCGGAGCTTGTTGGTGAGGAGGACGGCCCAGCGGCCTTGGGCCGGGCTGATCCACATGCCCGTGCCGGTGAAGCCGTAGTGGACCCAGATGTCCTCGGCCGGTTCGGTGCCGGGGGCTGGGTGCCAGAAGAGGCCGCGGGCGGGGGTGAGGGCACCGGTCTGGAGGCGGAGGGAGTCCTTGATCCAGGTCTGGCCGAAGGCTGCCTGGGTGGGGGCGAGCATGTGGCGGAGGAAGAGGGCGAGGTCGTCCAGAACGGAGAAGGTGCCGGCGATGCCGCAGACGCCGCTGAGGAGGCGGGCGGAGAAGTCGTGGGCGGTGCCCTTGAGGCGGGTGCCGGTGGCCTCGTCGTACTCGGTGGGGGCGCAGTGGGCCGCATCGGTGGTGGGAAGAGGGCCGAAGCGGGTGCGGGTCATGCTGAGGGGGTGCCAGACGCGGTCGGTGGCGAGCTGGTCCAGGGGCTGGCTCGAGAGGTATTCGGCGAGGTAGCCGAGGATCAGGGCGGCCCGGTCGGTGTACTCGACGGCCTCGCCCGGTGGGCGGTGGAGGGCTTCGTGGAGGACGCCGTCGCGGATGTCGTGGGGGTCGGTGCCGTAGAGGTTCCTCAGGTTGGCGCGCAGGGGCAGGCCTGCGGTGTGGGTCAGGAGGTGGTGGGCGGTGGCCTGGGCCAGGGGGTGGCCGGCGACCTCGTCCCAGAAGGTGCCCAGAGGGGCGTGGAGGTCGAGTTTGCCCTCTTCGGCGAGGGTGCCGATCGTGGACCAGACGGCGAGGATCTTGGTAAGGCTGGCCACGTCGAAGACGGTGTCCAGCCGCATTGGTTCGCCGGGCCGGTCGGGATCGAGGAGGCCGACGGCTCCGCTCGCGCGGATGCCGTCGGCGTCACCGACCGCCCACACCGCGCCGGGGTAGACCTCCTCGCGAACGCCGGTCTGCAGGAGGTCTTCGATTCGGGCGGTGGAGGGCGTCGTCATGGTCTCCCGATCGTCGTACGGCCGCGGGTGGTCCGTCGGTCAGGGTAGTGAGGCCGCCAGGACTGTTCCGGCTCCGCCACGGGCGGAGTCAGGCGAGCTGGTGGCGGGAGCGATCTCGGCTCGCCTCTCCCTCCGACTCTCGGTGGGGATCTGGGTGACGAATTCGGGTGCGCGAATCGGGGTCGGCGTACCGTGCTGGGGGTGACGGATACGACTCGAGAAGATGCTCTGACGGCAGTGCTGCCTAGCCTGTCCGACGCGTTCGGGCTGGGCGCGGTGAGTGATCGGCGGTTCCTTGCCCACGGCCTGATGAACCGGAACTGGCGGCTTGTGACCGCTGCTGGAGTGTTCGCGCTCAAGGAGATCACCGACGTTCCTCTGCCGAAGGTCCGCAGGAACCTTGCGGTCCTCCTGGACCTGGCTCGCGAGGGCATCCCCGTGCCGGCGCCGCTGAGCGCGGCCAACGGTGACCTCGTGGCGGAAGTCGGTGGTCACGGCTACTGCGTCCTCCCGTGGGTGGACGGCGAGCACCTCCAAGGGACGGATCTCCCGCTCGACCAGGTGCGCGATCTCGGTGCTCTGCTGGGCCGCCTCCACGAGGGCTTGCGGCGGCATGGTCCCGGCCCGGTCCCGGAGCAGGCGCCGGTGGCGAAGGTCCGCGATGTGGCCGAGGCAGACCGTGCGGCTGCTGGTCTCCTGAGCCGCTTGCCGTCCGCTCCGGTGACGGACTTCGACAAGGCCGCCGCCGAGGCCCTGCACGACCGCCGCGGCCTTCTCGCGAGGTACGCCGATGCCCGGCCGGACGGCGAGGTGCCGGCCGGGCCGTACGGGTGGACGCACGGCGATTTCCAGTACCGCAATCTGCTGCGCCGGGACGGCCGGGTGGTGGGGGTCCTGGACTGGGATCGGCTCGGGGTCCGGCCGTACGGAGAGGAGGTCGCGCGGACCGCGCAGGTGCAGTTCGGGGTCGGTGGTGTCTTTGACCTCGACCGTGTCGCTGCGTTCTGCTCCGGATACCGGTCCGTGATCGATCTGTCCGAGAGCGACCTCGCCGACGCGGTGAAGCGGCTGTGGTGGAAGCGGCTGACCGACTTCTGGCAGCTGGAGTTCTACCTCGACCGCCAGGACACCATCTTCGGCGAGATGTTCCTGACGGACGAGGCACTGCTGAACTGGTGGACCGACCGCGCCGACGAGGTGCAGGCCGCCTACGCGGCCCGTTAGCCGGCGGCTGCTGCTGCCGGGATGAGCCCGGCGGCAGCGAGCTCAGGCAGGCACGGCCGGACCAGCGGCGCTGCCCCGGCGCGGGCCTTCGCGCCGAGGCCAGTCTGGTCGGCCGACTCGATCGCCTGCACCCAGCCGTCCACGTCGTCGGGGTGGAGGATCACTCCGCCGTCCCCGACCGCCTCGGGAATGCCGCCGCGGGACGAGCCGATCGTGGGGACGCCGTGGAGCCCGGCTTCCACGATCACCCGGGGGAAGGCGTCCTCGACCTGGGAGGGCACGAGCAGCAGGTCGTTCGCGGCGTAGATCGGGCCCATGGCGTAGGTGCGGGGCACCCAGTGCACGTTCGGGTACGCGGTGAACTCGCCAACTGTGTCCCACCAGCCCTCGACGAGGGTGAACCGGAGGGTGGGCAACCGGCGAATCAGCAGGTGCAGCAGGGCTGCGCCCTTGGCGGGGATGGGATTGACCATCAGCACGCCGCCGGGGGCGCAGCCGGCTGTGCCGCGCCCCGCGGCGAGGAGGGGCCCGGCACCTTCGGCCGGCGCGAATGGCGGGTAGAAGACGACCGCCTTCGTGTCGGCGTGGGCCTGGGCCCGTCCCGCGACGAACTCTGACGTGGCGAGGGCGACGTGCGGTCGGCCGTGGAGGACGCCCATGCTGTTGGCCGAGACCGAGTGCAGCCATCCGGCGACCCGTGAGGACCGGCGGGCAAGGGCGGCCAGGTCGGCAGCCCGCTCCTGCGATGTCACCACCAGCTCCGGCCGGGCCTCGGCCAGGAGGCCCTTTAACGTTGCTTCCACTCTGTCTTGCGGCACGGCCCGGCACGAGACGCCGTTCCACCGGTAGCGGACCTCCCCGCCGGCCTCCTCCCATACGGTTCCGTGGGCCCGGAGGTGGGCGCGCAGATGGCCGATCTGGGCGGACCCGTTCCAGGGGGCCTCGTGGCTACCGAGGTAGATGACCCGCCAGCCGGCCCGGACGAACTCTTCCGCCAGGAGCTGCTGGGAGACCTCGGCGCCCCCGATCAGCAGCGGTGGCGGCGTTCGTCGCCATACGAACACCACCGTCGGGCCGGTCACCGGACACCCGCCCAGTACGTCAAGAGGGCCTGCACGACGGCGGCCGTCTCTGGGCGGTTGCCGTCCCCGGAGGCGACGGCCAACTCCGCAGTCGCCGGGCGGCGGACCGGGCGGCAGAAGTAATCGCGGAAGTGCGTGAGGAAGGCGGGGTCGTGGAGGAAGTAGTCCGGCTCGACCTCGTGGTGTCCGGCCGCCTTGCGCCGCAGGTGTAAGAGCTCGGGCGTCACGTCCAGGTACAGGGTGTGGTCCGGCCTCAGGTGCGGCATCTCCTCGGCCCGACAGGTCAGTTCGGGCAGGACTCCGAAGCCGTAGATCTCGTCCATGGCGTGAGCGTGGGCGAGGAGGGTGTCGACGGTCCGGTCCAGGACGACCAGCCCACCGTGGCGGCGAGCTGCGTCCACGCGGTTGCCCTCGATCTCCATGAACGTCATGAACGCCTTCACCTGCTCGTCTGCCGACCGGGTGGTGGGGGTGGGGATGTCCTCGCGGCGCGCGAACGACTTCACGTAGCAGGAGAAGAAGAGCGCGTCCCGCATCGCCGGCACCCGGCGCAGCCGCCCCAGGGCGGAGGTCTTGCCCCCGTACGAGGGGCCTTCCAGGCCGAGGATCACCACGACCCCCCGAGCCGGTAGAAGCGTTCCGCGAACTGGCCCCGCGGACGGCTGTCCGGGTCGGGCAGCAGGTTGGCGGCGACGGTGTGGGCGTGCCGGATCGGACGGTACATCTTGCGCGCGGGGTGCATCTGCGAGCCGTGCATGTGCAGCAGGGTCACCTTGTCCAGGACGGTGGCCGTGATGTCCTCCAGCTCCGGTTCGAAGACGTCGCGTACCCGCTGTCGGAACAGGTGCCGGTCGCATCCGGACAGCCCGTAGGTGGACCAGAAGGCGGCGTCCTCCCAGAACCACCGGCAGCCCAGGCGCCGCGCCGCCTCGTGAACGGCGAGGTGGTCCGGGTGGCGCGTAACGGCGGCCGGTGCGAGCAACTCCGCGTCGTCCATCCCGTCCAGCACCTCGGCGAGTTCGGAGGTGATCCGGTCCACCTGGGCGGGCTCGGGTGCCCGATAAGGCTTCTCGGCGTCCTTGTGCTCCAGGCCGACCCGGGCCGCCCCGAGGGGCAACAGGGACTGGGCGGCTTCGCGGTCGCGGAGTCCGGAGACCGTCTCCACGCTGTTGTAGGTGTTTTCGAGGGAGGGGTGGACGCTGCGGGAGCGGGTGAAGACGGTCACCACGGTCAGCGGCCGGGGACGGGCGAGGAAAGTTCCGGAGGCGGACAGGACGAAGTCGTCGTGGTGGGGTTCGATGACGACCACCGGCCGCCCGGACGGCTTGCGCGGCTCGATCCAGTACGGCGCGAGGGTCAGCGGCGCCGTCAGCGTCATGATCTCCTTCGCCCCGGCCAGGGAGTCCATCCAGGCCCGGTGCGCGGTCAGGAGGTCGGTGGGGAAGGTGTAGATGCCGTCGGCGTCCGGCAGGGGAAGGCGGGTCACCTGGGGTTCTCCGATCATCGGACGGTGGTGGCGTACCAGTTGCGCCAGAAGCGGGGCGAGGTCAGGCCGAGGCGGACGATCACGGGGTTCTGCCACCAGAGCATCCGGGCCGTGGACCAGGCGTCGTAGCGGCGGGTGGAGGGCCGCACACGGAGGTCTTCGAGGACCGCGACCGGCCCGCCCGTGCGGTGGCCGTAGGCGGTCAGGCGGGCGAAGAACTCCATGTCCTCGCTCATGAAGTAGTCGGGGCGGTAGCCGTGCACTGCTTTGAAGGCGTCCCGGGTGCAGAACTGGTTGACGCCCTGGGCGCCCCCGTGGCGGGAGCGGTGGTGGTCCCAGTAGGCGCAGAGCAGGCGGGCCCCGAACCGGACGGGGGTGTAGAGCGGTGGGATCGCCCCGCCGACGGCCCCGGCGTCCATCGCGGCGACGGCGGCCGTGATCCCCTCCAGCGGCAGGGCCACGTCGGCATCGACGAAGAACAGCATCCGGCCCTCGGCCTCGCGGGCTCCGGTGTTCCGGGCCAGGCCGATGCTGCGGACCAGCTCCGTCACCACCCTGGCCCCCAGTTCCTTCGCGACGGTCGTGGTGTCGTCGGTGGAGGCGTTGTCCACCACGATCACCTCCCCCACGAGGCCGGAGGTGGCTTCCCAGGCCCGGAGGGAAGCGAAGACGGTGGGCAGGTAGCGGGGCAGGTACTCGGCCTCGTTGTAGGCGGGGATGATCACCGACAGATCGGGGTCGGTCACAGCGCGGTCCTTCCTGAGTGTGGGGACAGGGCAAGGTGCAGGCGGGCCGCCCAGGCGTCGCGGTCGCGGCCTTCCCGGTGGGCGGCGTAGGTCCAGCCGCGTACGGCCTGGAAGGCCACGTAGGCGTCCAGGAGTCGGGTGGCGACGGGCCGTCCGTAGGCAGCGGCCACGAACAACCGGTCTGAGGGCTCCAGGGCGTCGCAGGTCACGAGGGTCTGGGCGAGGTCGTACTCGGGGACCTCCACGGTCGCGGCCTCGAAGTCCACGAGGTAGTCGGGGAGGCGGGCCCGGCCGTGTTCGCCGACGGTGAGGCGTCGGTCGCCTCCGCAGATCACGTTCTCCAGGTGGAGGTCTCCGTGGCACCACACGAGTCGTTCCAGGCATGCCCCGGCCGCGATGACCTCCAGGGCGGGAGCGAGCCGGACGAAGACCTGCTTGGGGCAGTGGGCGGCCAGAGCGCTGACCTGCTGGCCGATGCCTGGCGCCAGGGGGACCCCGGCCGGGGCCTTGACGCTATGGAAGGCAGCCATCAGCAGGGCTAGCCTCAGCAGTGCCGCCGGACGCGGCATCTGCCCGGCTCGGACGGCATCCCCCAAGGTGCTCGTTCCGGCATCGGTGGTGACCAGGGCAGAGACGGTCAGGCCGGGAACCGGCCCGTACCCGATCACGGTCGGCACCCGCACCCGCCCAGCGGCGGAGACGGCGGCCAGGAGGCGGGCCTCGTCGACGGCGCCGTGGGTGCCGTCGACCGTGAACAGCTTGACCACCACAGGGCGGCCGTCGGCGAGCCGGACCCGGTAGACGGCCGTCTTGGGTCCGCTGCGGATGCGGACCGTCTCAGCCGGAGCCGACCCGGCCAGCTCCGCGCAGGCCCGCTCTACTGCTAGGAACGTGCCGCCGCCGGTCACCGTACGCCCGCCCCGGCCAGGTGCCGCAGCGTGCGGTACATTTGCTGCCGGTAGGCACGCACGTCCTCCGTGCCGGGGCACGAGCGCATCCACGGCTTCTGGCCCCCGACGAAGTGCACCACGTGCCCGTCCCGGCGGGTGACCGGGCGTCGGAGGACCCGGCGGACCCAGTCCCCCCGCTCGAGGAACCGGTCCACCTCGAACCGGTTGAACACCGGCCTGACCGGGTGCGCGGCCCCGGAGGACAGCAGCCACAGGTTCAGGGCGCACTGGTCGTTGTGCTTGATGTACTGCCGCCCGCCGACCAGGGCCCGCTGGACCCCGGCCCGCATGGGGGCGAGCATCGGCGCGGGGACCCACAGCATCCCGGCGTTGAAGTAGGTGCGCCCGACCAGGTGGGGCCAGCGCTCGGCGACCCCGGGCAGTGCCGGGCACTGGCCGACGGCCGGGTTGAACTCGTCCTGCACTGCGCCGACCCGATTCGCCAGCAGCCCGTTCAAGGGCGTGGAGAGGTCGCCGCGCACGTGCACGTCGGCGTCCACGTAGATCAGGAACGGCCGGTCGAGGAAGCCGGGGGTGAACCCGAACCTCAGGTAGGTGGCGACCGAGATGTAGGTGGTGTCCGCCATAACGCTCTCGGGCGGCGGGGCCTGCCAGCGCAGGTCGAAGGAGCCGAACCCGCAGCGGCGGGCGAAGGACTGCATCACGGCGGCCTGCCCCGGGGACAGGCCGTTGGTCAGTACCCGTACCGCGCTCTCGCGGCGGTCGGCCACCGGCAAGTGGTCGGCGACCGATCCGAGCGTGACCAGGGCGGGTAGCAGGTAGCGGGCATCGACGCACATGCCGATCGCGTACACGCGGGTGCCTCCAGGGCGAGGTTCGACGGGACTGGCCGGCAGGGCCGGGGCATGGTGGCCGACTCCTCGCCCGTATTTGGGGGAGCCGACCGCCTCACCGGTGTCGGCGAGGTGCTGCAGTCATCTGCTGTGGCCGGGCAGGTGGAGGGCTTCCGGCGCCGACGCCCCAGGCAGACCGGCGCCGGAAGCGGTTCAGACAAGCCGCAGGAGGTCCGTGTTCCGGGCGAGGTGGGCCACCGACTTGGCCAGCAGCCGCAGCGCTATCGCCGGATCGCTCCCGCAATCCCGGGCGACCTTGCGGGCGAACCGCACGGTGCCGGCCGCGATGTCCTTGTCCCGGCTCTCCGGCAGCAGGGCCGCGTACCGTTCGGCGGGCACCGCGAGGGTGTGGACGTGCTCGCGCAGCCGCTCCCGCAGCCGTACGGCCGCCTCCCCGGCCGGGTGGTGGTCGGCGAGGGTGAGGGCGGCCTCGACGTCCCCGGCGACGGCGGCAGCCGCGGAGGCGATCACGGTCTTCTGGTTGGCGGAGGTGACCGTGGGCACCTCCGCCGGGGCTGCCGCCATTTCGTGCGCGAGTACGGTCACGATCCCGCTCCCATCCGCCTGCTGCCGGTTCGGCTGTGCGGACAAGTAACCCGTGTGCGAGCCGTGTTGGACATGACGAATCCGCTCGCAGCTACTCGCGTGACCACTGACGAAAAGTCCCGACCTGCGCTACCTCGGATGGCGGCCCCACCTCTACCGTGACTGCATGGTGCGGAAGCGGAACGCGGAATTAGAGACCTGGATGAAGGAACACGGGCTCAGTGCGGGCGCTCTTGCCGAGCAGGTCAACGACGCCATGGCAGACCTCAACGGCCATCGCGGCGTCGTCACCGAACGGACGGTCTACCGGTGGCTGTCGGGAGAGAACCGCTCGCCACAGGACCGCCAGTGGCATGCCCTGGAGGTCGTCTCCGGGCTTCCTGCGACCGACCTGGGGTTCGTGCCCCGAGCCCGCCCCCGCCCCGCAACGCCCTCAGCACGACTGGAGGACCCTGTGCTTGGCCGTCGAAGCTTCATCTCCGTAGCCACCGGCGCCGCCGTCGCCGTGTCCACCGGCACCGCGACCGCAGCCACCCGACCCACCGTCGGGCACTCCGACGTCGACCGCCTGCGCGGTCTGTTGGCCGAACTGTGGCTCCTGGACGACCAGAACGGCGGCGGTCCCGTCCTGGAGAAGCGCGCCGCCGACCTCGCCGCCCGTACGCTCAGCCTCCAGCAGCACGGCTCCGCCAGCCAGAGGGTCCGCTCCCGCCTCTACGCCGTCGCCGCGTCCTTCACTGCCTTCGCCATGTTCTCCGCCATCGACGCCCGCCGGCTGGGGGAGGCCCAGCGCTACCTGGAACAGTCCGTCACCCTCGCAGGACTTTCCGGAGACGGTCAGGTCCAGCACCAGACCTGGCGGTACGCCGCCATGCTCGCCGGACAGCGCGGTCGGTACGCTGACGCCCTCGCCGCGGCCGAAGCCTGCACCGGCACCCGGGCGCACCGCACCGACCCCCTCTACGCCTCGCTGACCCACTCCCGCATCGCCCTGACCGCCGCCAGCCTCGGTGACAAGACCCGCGCCCTCCGAGCCCTGGACCGGGCCCACGGTGCCTACGACCGAGCCGATCCCGCCGAGGCCCGTCCGTCCTCCGTCGCCTTCTACACCCGGGGCGAGCTCCACGGCCTGACCGGCATCACCCATTACCGGCTCGGCGAGGCGGAGAAGGCCGAGTTTCATGCCCACCGGTGCATCGCCGACCTCCGCGACGACCAGCACCGCAACCGCGCCTACTACCTATCCCAAGCGGCCCTCGCGCAGGTCGCGCAGGGCGATGTCGAGCAGGCCGTGGCCACCGCCACCCGCGTCATCGCCCCGACCGACGCCGACGCCGGCCGCGTCCCCCACCTCCTGGGCAGCTTCACCTCCGCACTCAACCAGGCGGCCCCCAAGTCCGCCGTCACCCGCCAGTGGAACGACCGCACCCGCACTGCCTGAACCCGCACGCGACAAGGAGCACCATGCCCACCCCGGAGATCACCCTCCACCGCTACGGCACCGACCAGCTGCCCACCATCCGCCCCACCCTGGTCGGCGTGTACGCCGAGGTGTACGAGAAGGAGATCGGCGAGGACCCGTTCTTCTCCGTCGACCGCTTCGAGGGTCGTCTCACCGGCCACTCCTCCCGCCCGTCCTGGGAGGCCGTTGTCGCCTACGACGGTGGCGAGGCCGCCGGCTACGCCTACGCCGCGGCCCTGCCCCAGAACACCGGTTGGTGGGCCCACATGCTCCAGCCGCTTCCCGAGGCGGACACGACCGAGGACGGCACCCGAACCCTCGCCCTCTTCGAGATCATGGTCCGGGCTCCCTGGAGGGGCACGGGCCTAGCGCACCGGATCCACGAGGAACTGGTGGCCGGCCGGACCGAGGAACGCGTCACGCTGCTCGTCGAGCCAGGCCACCCGAAGGTGAAGGCCCTCTACGAGGGGTGGGGGTACCAGCACATCGGTGACCAGCAGCCGTTCCCCGACGCCCCGGTGTACACCACCATGCTCCGCGCGCTCAGGTGACGGCAGTACATCTGCAGGGCGACTGAGGCCGGGGACCGCCTTGTGGGCGGCTCGGGCGAAGAAGCTGGCGACGCCGACGGTCGACGGCCCTGGCGGCGGTCGCGACGAGCGCGTGTTCGTCGTCGTGCAGACAGACGCTCCACACTTTGGAGCGTTGGCCGTCCCTGCGGTGCGTCGTCGTGGACGCGCTTTGGCGGGGCAGCGGAGGTGACGCGGCTTCGCACGCAGGCTGCTGCTCATCCCTCGGCTGCGATCCGTCGTCGCGCTGCTTGGCGGACCGGTGCCCCCTGGCTCCGGTCCGCTCCCGCCACTCCAGGGGCGGGACCGGCCAAGACGCTCTCCCCCGACGGGGAAGAGCGTCTTGGCCGATAACTTGCTCCGTCTGGGGTTTGGGTAGGCGTCGCCTGCTTGGAGGTTGTGGGGATGCGTGGCATGGGTTCGTCCTGTAAGAGTGTGCCTCCTGTTGGTCGGGCTGGAACGGCTTCGGCGTTGAGGGGATGGGGCGCACGAACGCCAGCTCGCCCCGCGACGGATGCGCGGGGGAACAATGTGACTTTCGGACGAGGCCTACGCGGCGTCCGCTCGGCCGCTGTCGAGTGCATCCTGGACTTGCCGGGTGATCTTGTTCCGGCGGTCCCTGCCGATGGGGAGGCCGCGAGCGCGGACAGCCGTCTCGATGTGGCGGCTTGACGCGCGTCCATCGCGTCCGAGCGGGGCGGTGAGGGCGATGGTGAAGAGCTCGTCGTCGGTGGCGGCGGGCTTGCGGCCGGTGCGCTTCTTCGGCGGGACGTGGGCTTCCGCCACTTGGTCGGTCTCTTCCGCCACATCGACTGATGCGCCCTGTACGGCGTCAGCCGGAGTGGGGCGGTCGCCCTCCCGGCCCTCGGGCCGTTCCGGGTCCGGAAGCGGCGCTGTGGCGGAGTGCGCGCGGGGACGATCCAGGTCCGCGGGATGCACTGCGGTCTCTCCTGCCGGAAGGCAATGGTGGCGGGAGTCGTCGGAGGCGACGTGGCGGTGGATCTGCCGCATGAGGACGCCGAAGGCGAAGAGCGCGGCTGCTGGTGGGACAGCGGCGACGACGTAGTCGAGGGCCGGGGTCGGGGCGCCGTCGGTCCTGCTGACGCCGGCGACGTTCAGAGCGATCGAGCCCAGCGATCCGGCAGCGGTGAGGGCGATCGCCCACCCGTCGGTTTCCCGGCGGAGGCTGGCGCGGAGCATGAGCACTTCGCCGGCGACGATGAAGGCATCGAGCGTGGCGGGCCATGCCCACTGGCGGGTGGGGGAAGTCCCGAGGCCGTGCCGCCCTGCGACTTCGGCGAGGTGGGCGTAGGAGAGCCAGAAGCCCGCGGCGGTGAGGGCGACGATGACGCATCCGGCGACGGCTAGGGCATACCGCTCGGCTGTCTGCGTGCGGTGGGAGGTGGTGGTCAAGCGGGTGGTGCTCCAAAGGGTGGGCGCGTTCAAGCGGCAGGGGAGGTGCGGCGGCGGTCGGCGCCGTCGAGGACGACCCGGTGGGTCATCTCGGAGAGGCGGGAAGCGACGCGGTCGCCGAGGCCGGTGCGGAGCTGAGGGATGGGAAGGTTGGTCGTGAGCAGGGTGGGGCGCAGGTACTCGTACCGGTGGTTGATCAGCCGGTAGGTCAGCTCCTCCGTCCACTCGCTGCCCTTGGCGGCCCCGATGTCGTCCAGGAGCAGCAGCGGGCAGCGGGCCAGGGTGTGCAGCTCACGTTCCGCGTCGAGCCCTGGGCGCGGTCTCAGGCGGGCGAACAGGTCAGCGGCTGTGACCGCCTCCCAGCGAAGGCGGACGCCGGCAGCGAGCAGGGCACGGACGGCCCCGTAGGCCTGGTGGGTCTTGCCGGTGCGGGCGTCGGCCAGTTGCAGTGCGCTGACAGGCTCGGGCGTGGGCTCCGGTTCCTCCGAGCCTATGACGGGGTCCATGCCCCGGCGGGCCAGGATGCCCGCCACGGCCCGGACGGCCTGACCGGAGGGCTGGGGCAGGGTGGTGGCGGTCAGAGCGCACCCCCGTAGGCAGCGGCGACGTCGGTGGGGTTGGTCCAGGGACGGTGGGGGACGGCGGTCGTGGGCGCCCCCGCGTTCATGACCTCGTGCACGACACTGGCCAGGGTCTTCGGGTGAAGGCCCTTGGTCCGCTGGCGGTCCAGACCGGCTCGTACGTGGGAGGGGTCGATGCCCTCGGCGAGGAGCTTCGCGGCTTCCCGTGCGAGTTGCCCGAGCACGCTCGTCGGCGGACGGTGTTCGCAGGCCGCGGCGTACTCGGTGACGAGGTCCTTCGCCGACAGGGTCTGGGGCGCGGGGGCGCTCGCGCCCCCCAACGGGGTAGTTCCTAGTTCCCTGTTCCTAGGTCCTAGATCCGGACGCTGAGGGCTCACGCCAGGCTCCGTGAGCCCTTCCTCAACCGGCTGTGAGGGCTCACTGAACGGCCCTTGACCTGCAGATTCTCTGCTCACGGCAGGCTCCCTGTCTGCTGTCTGACCCGTCCTGGAGGCCTCCGTGACGGCTCCGTGCACCGGCAGTGAGTGCTCACGCGGGACGCCGAGGTCGTGGTGCGGGCAGGACGGGATCCTGCTGATGCTGGGGCGGTTGATCTTCTGGTGGAGGGCGAAGGCGACGACGTGCAGGTACTGCCTTCCGTCCTCGCCTTCGTAGCGGCAGATCAGGCCGGCCGCGTCGAGCTGCGTCAGATCCTCCTCAACCTCCACCGGGCCGTGTTCGCGGCGTAGCGACCACAGTTGTCCGGCGATGACGGCGGCCTGGTCGCGGATGCGGCCCTTGTCGTCGGCTTGGGTGAGCAGGCCGAAGAAGGTCCGCTCGGCGCCTCAGGGACACGGCCGCCAGGGACTCGGAGGCGAAGGCCTCGGGCTTGATGGTGCGGATTCGGGCGATGAGGATCGACCGCCTTTCAGAATTGGGGGAGTGGAGACGGCGGGGCAGTGGCGCGTGGACAACACAGCCACACCCCTGCCCCGGAGTCCAGAGCTGGTTCTAGGACTCCTGAAAGGTTTTCCGGCTGCAGGGTAGACCTGAAATCCCGGTCGCCGAAATCTCCCCCAAATTCTGCTGGCATCGCTCACGGCAGACAGGAAAGCCTTCCGAAAGCTCGGGCGCGCAAGCTACAACACAGCAATGCCGCCACGCCCCCTTGAAATCGGACCCGCCGGACGGGCCGCCGCCCACGCCATCGAACGCACCCGCGCCGCCCGGGGCTACTCCCAGCGCCAGCTCGCCGCCCGCGTCACCGCACTCGGTCGCCCCATGGCCTTCACCGGGCTCTCACGTATCGAACGCACGGTCCGGCGCTGCGACATCGACGACCTCGTCGCCATCGTTGCCGCCCTCGGAACCCCTCCGCAGATCTTGCTGACGACGGTGCCGATGCACCCGGCTCCCACCGGGGTGGGCGGAATATAGCCGACGATCCCCGGTTTCCGAAACCGGTGATTCTTCGGACCATTGGTGGTCCTGTACGTCTTTGCCGCCCATGGCGGCGGGGCGCTTTCATTCCCTACGTCTGCCTTAAGGATTCTCGCTTGTCTCCTGTCGACCCGGTCTCCTCCGTAAGTGCTGCCGAATTCCGTCACCGTCCGCCCATCAGTCGCGCGTTTCTCGGGGTGCAGGACGCGGCTGAATATCTCGGTATTTCGCCCAAGACGCTCTACGTATGGCGTCACCGGCGCCAGGGCCCGCCGAGTTTCCGCATGGGTGCCCGCGGGCGAGTGACGTACCGGATCGATGCGCTCGATGCCTGGATACGGGAGCAGGAGCAGGCGGATTCCCGATCCAACCCCGCTCTCAACCCCGTGAGTGCCGCACCGCAGCGGCGCGGCGCCTACTTGGCAACCGTCTGACGCCTCCCGGCCGCCCCTCCCGACCCCCTACCTGCAAGGAATCACTTGGCCGGCTACATCGAAGACCGCTGGATCAACAAGAAGAAGGACCCCGTCACCGGCAAGCGCGAGCGCACCGCCCGGTACGGAAAGGGGAGTCGCTACCGGGTCGCGGGGATCCCGGGTGTCCGGGGCATGTCGTTCGGCACCCTGGAGGACGCCAAGGCGTGGCTCCGCAGGGCCGGCGCCGACAGCGAGCGGGGCGAGTTCGTCGACCCGCGCGACGGCTCCATCACCCTCGCCGACTACGTCACGCGCCACTGGCAGGCGGGCGTGCGGGGCGCACCGGGCACGGTCAAGCGGGTTGACGAGCGCGTGCGCCTCCACGTCCTTCCGCACATCGGCGAGGTGGCGCTGCGGGACGTCTCCGCGTCCGTCCTGCGCGGCTACATCGCCACGCTCGAAGGCGAGTGCGCGCCGCGCTACGCCCGGCAGATCCTCACCACCCTCTCGAACGTCTTCGAGACGGCGATCGACGACAAGCGCCTGGTCCGCAATCCGATGCGCGCCAAGTCGGTGCGCTGGCCGAAGGCTCCCGAGGACCAGCGGGAGGCGTGGCTGCTGGAGACCGCGCAGCGGGTACGGGGCGTCATCAACCAGCGGTACCGGATTGCTGTCGTCGTCGCCCTCGGGTGTGGGCTGCGCCAGGGGGAGGTCTTCGGGCTGTCGCCGGCGGACGTCGACTTCGAGCGCGGCCTCATCCGCGTCCGCCGACAGGTCCAGCTCCTGTACGGGCGCCTGTACTTCACCCTTCCCAAGGGTGGGAAGACCCGTGTCGTCGACATGCCGCCTTCGGTGGCCGCCGAACTGCGCGCACACTTCCTGCAGCATCCGGCTGTCGAGGTCGAGCTGCCCTGGGGAGGCCCCGAAGTCGATCGGGAGAGGCGCAGCTTCCCGCTGGTCCTTGCCACGACCTACGGCAACGCGATCCGCGCCAACATCTTCAACGACGAGGTGTGGAAGCCCGCCCTCGCGAAGGCCGGAGTGATCCCCCTGCGGGAGAAGGGCCAGCGCTGGAAGGCATCCCGCAAAGACGGCTTCCACGTCCTCCGGCACACCTACGCCTCCGTGATCCTCGAGGCGGGCGAGTCCGTGGTCACCCTCGCCCGGTGGCTTGGCCACTCCAGCCCGACCATCACCCTCGACCACTACGCCCACTTCATGCCCGAGGCCGGCGGCAAGGGGCGTGCGGCAGTCGATGCGTTGCTCGGAGTGGCGCCTCAGTACGTCCCTGAAGACCTTGCCCTTGCCTGAGAACGGGTGGCGCAGCACATGCTGTGCCACCCGTTCTCGTTGTCGGGTCACCCGCGAGTCTCATGCGGCTCGACGCCACAGCAGGCGGGTCCGCCGCGAGGGCAGTCCGAGCAGTTCGTGCAGGGCCTTGCCCTTGTGGGCCCATTGGTCCAGCCGTTCGCGGTCCACCCAGTGCACGCCGTGACGGTTGCCCCAGGCCATGGCATCGCGGGTGAACGCGCCGTTGGTGACGACGACCGCGTGGTCCGCCTTGTGTGCGGGACCCGCCGTTCCGTTCACCTGGTACATCACCGACGAGCCGACCTTGCCTCCGACGCGGGTGTACTTCGCCTGCACCACGATCCGTCCGAGGGGGATCAAGTCGCCGATCACGTCTGCGGCCTGGTCCCCGCCGCCGCCCACTCTCCTGGCCGTCCAGCCGTCGCGGACGAGGAGGTCGCGCAGCGCGTACTCGAACTGCTGGTCGTCCATCGCGTCCAACTCGGACAAGGTGATGCGTAGACGGGCCAGCCTCTCGCTGTCCGCGCGATGCCGACGGGAGCCCCGTACCCGGAGGCAGGCCCAGCCGACAGCGAGGGCGAGACCGATCAGGATGAGCACCGGCCAGGCTGCGGCGGCCCTCGTCAGGAGGCGCGATGCGGCCTGTGCCAGGGCGACCGAGAGCGCGAGGGCAACGGCTGCCGCACCCAGGATGTCTGCGGTGCTGCGCGGTCGCCACCGGATCCTTCGCCGCCGCCTGGCCGTCACTGCCCGGCCGCTGGCGCGGAGACGGCGGGCTTCGGCGCAGGCTGCTGTTCGGTGCTGCTGTCGCCGAACCCGAAGACCTGGCCCCAGAGCCACACCACCGCGCACAGGCCGGCCACGGCCCAGACGCTCAGCCCCTTGGCGGACTTGGGCCCCGGCTTGCGTCGGAGGTGGCTTCGCACGCGCACGTATCCGTCCGGAACCTTCGGCATGGTGCATCCCTCCCCATCGGTCGCGCTGTGCGGACCTTCTAGATCGGTTGTAGCGGTGGCCACTGACAGATCCTGATGCACCGTCACGATCCTGCGGGTGACAAGGGCGCAAGTCGGCCACGCTTCCGGGAATGCCTCCCCGCTTGCGCAGCCCACTGGCCTGCGGTGAGGCTTTGCGGTTTGTGTCGCGCTGTGGAAATGCGCGGTGTACCGAATGGCCTGTTCCTGTGGAGCGCGGTCAGTGCCGACCGCGCCGGGCGCCGCCCTGCGGTGGGGGGCCTCCGTGCTTGGTCTCCAGCAGGATCGACCGCGTTGGAGATCTGTAGTGATCACGCCGCGCGGGTCGTTCATTCCAGCCAACTATGCTGAAAACGTGTTGTGTTGCTGCAGGATGCCCTGTCATTGAGATCTGCCGCAAGGCCTGCCCCAAACCGCTGGGATGTTGAGGCGCCTGGCGTCCGCAGGCCCGCAGCGGTCCCAGCATGTCCATGGGCCGGCCAGGCCTTTTCAGGGCGCCAACTCTATCTGGTGTTAGCCGTATCGATGAGTAGGGGGAGAGTTGACGGGAACCGATCCGAAGTCGCGGCGGCACGTCATCGAGCAGCACAACCACGGCGATGGAGCCTTCGTTGGTGGTGACAACCACGGTGAGATTCGCATCGAGGCCGTTGATGCGATGACTAAGGGGCTGCTCAGGGATATTTCCGAGAAATCACCCGAGTTGGCCCGCCTACTTGAAGAGGCGATGGATGACGGGCTGATCTCCGCCGATACTGCGGGTCTACTCGCTGTGGTGGCCCGCAGTATCAACGAGGATGTCGCAGAGATGCTCATGAGCGCGGCGCGCAGTATCAATGAAGATGTGGCTGGGCTGCTTATGCATGCAAGTCACAGCATCAACGAGGACGTGGCTGGGCTTCTTACGCGAGCAAGCCAAAGTATCAATGAGGACGTGGCAGGTCAGATATCCCACGCTGCGGAGACCTTCGACAAGGCATCCCGGCGCCTTGACCTCGACGAATTCAAGAAGACTGTCATCCGGGCCGAGAAGGCAGTTAGCTCGGCAAGCGGCACTGTCGATCTTGAAGGCCTGGTCGTGCGCCTTGAGGGAGGTCTAAGTTCTCTCGACCGACTGGTCAGAGAGATGGAGAGCCTCCAGAGCAGGGACAACCCTCTCGGGCGAATCGAGGCGATAGGCAAATCGTTGAACAGTGCGGTTGGCCGGATCGAGGCTACCGTGACGCCGCCTCCCCCAGAGGTCCTCCCAGATCACAGGGCGCGAACCGCCGCATTCCTTTGGGGGCTCGGAATCGGCGCGTTCTTCATCTTCTACCTGGTTAACCGGTGAACGGCCGGCCGGTGTGTTTACCCAAGGTCGTCGTGATTTTCGCGGCTTCCTCGCGAGCGACGCTCAGTGAAGATTTCTGATGAAACGGCCGACTGGCCTCTACGGATGCGAGTCGACACAAACGGTCGGCGTAGCAGAACGGGAAACGCGTAGTTCTGAATTCGGTGTGCCCGTTAGGCTTTCCTGGCCGCTGCGCGCGCTCGTGAGGCGTTCGTGGCGGCGTTGTCGCGTGCGAGGTACGCCCTCTCCTGGATGCTGCCGCCGAAATCTCCCCACCCGTAGAAGACGGCCACAAGGGCAGCTGTCGTTGCCACGCCGGAGGCAGTGGCCGCCAAAGCTCGAGCCATGCCTGCGGGCAGGTGTGCGAGTAGCCCGCCCTTGGTCTGGACGGTGATGTCGGCGCACCGTCCTGCCCACACTTCGAGGCCCTGCGCCGCCCTTGCGAGGAACGCTGCAACGCAGGCGAAGAAGGCGTACGTGAACACGATCCCCATGACGAGCCGTGTTGCTATGCCAGGGGCTGGGCCTGTTCCGGAGAAGGGTAAGCCTCGGATGCAATAGACGACTGCGGTTCCGGACATGGCCGCCAGGAATGCGGCCCCGAAGAGCGACTCGCTGATGTCGTCGTAGTCGTCTTCGGATACCTCGGGGCCGTTGGCCGGCGCGGGGCGACCCCGGCGTTGAGTGGGCGCGAATAGGTTGACGATGCTGCCGAGCACGTTGCCAGCTACGAATGTGCCCGAGCCATGGTTCGTCTGGTTCGTGACCTTCTTCTCAGTCTTAGGTGGCTCGTCAGTCACGCTCGAGACCGCCGTGGTTGATCGTCAGACCGCCGTGGTTGTCACCGCCGATGAACAAGCCGTTGCCGGTGTTGTGCTGGTTGTACACGGTGGGTCCCGTGACGGTCAGGGCTTTGAACTCGGGGATCGCCTCCGGGTGTGAGTCGAGGTGCGCTCGAATCAGCGGTGTCAGGCGGCCTACGAGTTCCTCCGACGTGGCTCCTCGATCGTTGAGAACCGTGATCAGGGCATCCCGCTCGGCAGAGGTGCCTCGATGTACGAGCTCGCGGACCTTTACTGCAACCCAAGCCATGCCACCTGTGACAGCACCGCTGACCAGCGCGACGGCCGAGCCAGTCGCGACCTCTCCAACAACATCCGGCAGGCTCACGGTTGTTGACCCCCATGACGAAACGAAGTGAAGCCCCAACGTACTGCCTCGGGCGTGCGTGGGGAGCAGCTTTCGCTCTCGTGTCCATCGCCTGCATGGGGGCCATCCTGAAGCCCCGCGAGCCGGCGTGCAGCGGCTCGTTGCCCAGGACCTCGACGTACTTGCCGAATGTGCAGCGAGTCTGATTAGACGTCATCTCATTTGGCGTGCTGTGTAGGCTGTCGATCGTGGCGGGAATTGTTGAGCGGCTGGTGCCGGATGAGTTGTGGGAGCTGTTCCAGC
>NZ_JBEZWL010000130.1:0-20448 GCF_040648015.1 Streptomyces sp. NPDC029216
GCCAGCGTCCTGTGGGCGCTCCTGCGCGACAACCGGGTATTCACCTCCGCCCCGCCGGTCGCGCTGGCGGCTTGACTTCGTCATTGAGACTCCTCCGGTTCGGGGCTGGGCCGGGTCTCCACTCAAGCACTCCCCGCAGCCCGACCGCCGGACCGCTGCCGTGGCGACCGCGTTCTTCACCGTGGCGAACCAGCGGGTCCGGATGCGTGGAGCCACCGCCCCGCCGCCCGTGGGGGGTGGCGGGCGTGTCCGTCAGCCGCGGAACCCGATGAGCTTCGTGCCCGCCGGACGGAGCAGGGTCCCGCGCAACGGCGGACGGCCTCGACGCCGGCCCGGTCGCGGGCGTTCCGCGGCAGCCGTGGGACGGCGGACGGGGCGCAGGCGCCGCACGGGTGCACGTCCACCCGTGGCGAGGCGTCGGCAACGGGGCCCACTCGGCCGCAAGCCGGTCGGTCCGGTCCCGAGGCGCACGTGGCGGACGGCCGGGCGGGGCCGATCACGGCGGCGATCAGGCCGGGGAAGCGGTCGTGACAAGGTCCGCGTGGCGCAGGAAGATCAGCCTGTGCTTGCCCTGCTGGCTCGTGGTGGTGACGCCGCATTCGCGAAGGACGCGGAAGTGGTGGGACAGCTGAAGAAGACGGTGGGGTCATCCCCACAGGCGCGGGGAGCAGCCCGTCAGGCCGGTATCTGTGTAGACCTTGCCAGGATCAACCCCGCAGACGCGGGACCAGTCCAGGATCACCGGGACCTCGCCGCGCTTGGCAGGGTCATCCCGCAGGCGCGGGGAGCAGGAGCCGACGTCACCGTCGCGGGGGTCCCAGTTGCGGTCATCCCCGCGGGCGCGGGGAGCAGCTCCTCGACACGTTCAGCGAATACCCGACGCAGGGGTCATCCCCGCAGGCGCGGGGAGCAGCCGTCTCCCCCGCCGCCCGTGACATCGGCGGCCGGGGTCATCCCCGCAGGCGCGGGGAGCAGGCTTGGTGACCTGGGATTCTATGAGGGCCGCGCCCACTTTTCGCGTACTTTCAATGAATCCGGCAATTTACTTATTTCCCTCGAGCAAGGCGAGACTCCGCCATGGACCTGTAGACCCACCGCCCCCAGCCCAGTCTCCTCCCACGGAAGCAAGTTGTCCGTCACCGTCGGCACACCGTCAGGACGTCCGTTCTGCGGCAGACTTGACTGCTTGACGGGGCCCAGGAGCGGGTCGCAGGAACGGAACCTCATGCACTCGCTGTGGGTGGGCTGTCTCCTGCTTCTCGCCCTCCTCTGGGGGCTGTCCCAGAGCGGGGGCGGTTTTCTTGGCGTGGGCATCACTGGCTTATGCGTGACCGTCGGCGGTGTATTGCCCGCACACACTCGTGCCGTGGCGGGGGTGGGAACGGCTGCGGTTGCCGCAGTGGGCCCAGAACCCGGGGTCAACGACATAGCTGCCGCGCGGAACGGTCGACACCGCAAACCGAGTCGCACCGTCCCGATCCTTCTCATGCACCGAGACGCCAAGGACAGCCGGAAGCTCCTGCAGGTCGGCGGCTGAGCTCAGCGCCACACTTCGCGCAGCGCTGGAGTCATCCCCGCATGCGGCCGCCGTCCCCCACTGGGAGGACGACTGGACCCACGCCACCTGGGAGAACCAGCCGACGGTCACCCACCCGCTCGCCACGCTCGACTACCGGCCGATGTGGAACAGCCCCACTCCGCTCTTCGACCACTGTCCCCCTGGGACAACTGGAAGAACATGTAGGCCCCCGGGGCGGGCGGTCCTGCCATGACGCGGAGCCGCCCCGGACCACCGCAAAGGAGCGCCCCATGGCCACCCGCACGTTCCGCCGCGCCACCATCACCTGCCCGAGCTGGACGAACCCGGCCTCTACCTCTCCCTGGTCGACGCCCTCGACAGCCCGCGCGGCGCCGTCCGGGACTTCACATACCGTGACGCCGCCCTCCGCACATTCGAGAAGGTCCGTGCCAACGGCCCCGTCGCGTTCTCCGACTGCGGCCTGAGGCTCACCGAGTTCGGCGCCGGCCGGTACCGGGACACGGACCTGCGGGGCAACGGCCTCTCCGCCCTCCGCGGCGTCGCCAACCTCGCCAAGGTCCGCATCGACCACGGCCGGCAGACCCAGCTCGCCGAAGCCCTGATGTACGAGCTGGACATCACCATCGGCGACGAGTTACCAGTCCGGACCGGGGGGAGACGTGAGCCGGTCGTCACCGGAGCCACGGCGCCCCGATGTCAGTGCCGGATGGCACCATCCGTGCATGAGTGGCGATGCGTTCAACTGGCATGAGTTCCTCGGACGGTGGCAGGAGGAGTGGGTCCCGGACCCGGACGACGACGACCCGGACGACGACCCGGACGACGGCGACCCGCAGGCTCTCGTCCGCCCGGGCCGCCCCGGGGCTGACGAGGCGGCGGTTTCCGCTGCCGAGAAGCGGCTGGGGCGGCGGCTGCCGCCCTCGTACCGGGAGTTCCTGGCCGTGAGCGACGGGTGGCACGTCGGCCAGGCGGCGGGGGTGTACCAGCTCGGCGGCGCCGCGGACATCGACTGGTTCCGGGACCCCCACGGCATGACCCCGCTGTACGAGGAGAGCCTGGACGACGACCCCCGCGAGGAGGACGTCCTGCTGGCCGGTATGTGGCAACGCGCGCTGCAGCTGGAGACGGACTCCGACATGTCGTACGCCCTGCTCGACCCCGGCGACTGCGACCGCGACGGCGAGTGGGCGCTCTACGTCTACAAGGGGTGGGGCGGTGAGTTCCCGGCCCGGTACCCGTCCTTCCGCGCCTACATGGAGGCCATGTACCGCGGCTTCCACGCCGACCGGGCGAGCGATCCCGACTTCGTGAACGCGACCACCCGTACCCAGGACGCCCGCGTCGAGGAGGCCCGCCTCCTCGCCCTGCGGGGACGCCACGAGGAAGCGCTGCCCCTGCTTGAGGAGGCGCGGTCCTTCGGGCGGCCGAGGAGCGGCGTCCTGCTGGACCAGCTCCTGCAGCTGCTGCACCCGCACAGCCCCCGGGAGTACGGCGCTCTGGTGGCCGACCCCCGCTACCTGCCCGAGGTCCTGCCCCTGCAGGCCCTGACGCCGGCGCGCGGCGCATGGCGGCTGGGCGGCGACGACCACTGGCTCCGGATGATGACCGCCCGCGGTGTCGCCCGCGAGGCCCTGGAGACCGTGCTGAGCACGCTGCGGGACGGCACCCACCGTTACGCGCCTCCGGGCCCGTGGGGCCGGGCGGTCGCGCGGGCGCGGGAGTCGGCCCGCTGGGGGGCGACCGATGCCGCGTGGCGCATCCTGCGGGAGGCCCTCCCGCTGTGGGAGGCGCCGGGGCCCTCGCTGATCGCTCCCGTCGGTCTGCTGGCCGATCCGGTCCTGGGTCCGCTGGTCACCCCGGAGCGGGGCCGGGAGATCCTGGCGACACCGCGGTCCGGGGAGAGCGGACCGGCTCCCGAGCAGGTTCCCGATCTCGACCCGCCGGGCCTCGCCTGGCTGACGGAGCCCTCGGCCGGGCACAGGCCGCTCGACGGCTACCGCTGTGTCTGGGTCGAGGGGGTCGAACCCGACCGCCTGCCCGCCCTGATCGGCGAGGAAGGAGCCGCACTGGATGTCTCCCAGGGCCCGCGCGCGTCCTGGCGGGCGCCCCGGCCCGAGGAGCGCGAGGGCGTGGAGCTGTGGGAGGACCGGGCCGTCGTCGCCGTCGGCCGGACCGACCGGAGGTGGGCGTTCGGCTTCGACGGCGACGCCCCGCACCTGAGCGAGCGGTTCGTCTCCCCCGCCACGGCCGCCTCCGCGCACGGCCGGGCCGTGGTGGTGTGGCGCGAGCCGAGGCGCTCGTTCCCGGACCCGGACGACCACCCGGCCGCGTTCCACCTGTCGGTGGCCGAGCACGGCAGGGAGCTGTACGCGTTCACCGTGCGGGGCAGCGAAGTCCGGCGGTCCGGGGCGATACCCGAGGCCCTGGACCCCACCCTGCTGTTCCCTCCGGAGGCCACCGCGCCGGACGACGAACGGCGGGTACTGGAGGCCCTCCACACCGCACTCGGACTGTCGCTCCCCCGCTTCGCGCTGACCCAGGGCAGGCTCCCGAGCCTCACCACCCGCTCGTGGACCCGGGCGCCCCGCGCGGGCGAAGGCTTCGCCTACATCCGATTCGTGCGGCACCAGCCGTGACGGCGTAGGGCCCGGACAAGCGGGCCCGCCACCGGCCGAAGCCCCGCGCCAGGCTGCCTCGGCCCTTCAGTCCCTGACGGTTCTCGCAGGTCAGAGGAGTGACAGGGCCGCTCCAGGGACTGAAGGGACCGAGTTTTCAAAATACGTACACGAGACCGAGCGGCCGACCGCGCGCGTCAGGCAACGGTGCGCGCGGTGGTGCCCGCGGAGCCCCGCTGGGACCGTTCCGTCTTCAGCCCGACGTGCCGCGGCTCCACCGTGAGGGGGTCCACCGCCTCACCCGGAGCACCGGCGCGGTAGAGGCCGTCCGGCTCCGCGTCACGGTCGTGCGGGAGGAGGTAGAAGACGCGTCGCTTCTGCAGCCCGCTGTCGGGGTCGGCCTCCGCGCTGTCGCAGAGCTCGGCGAAGCCGACCATGCGGCCGTCCCGGTAGTAGCGGGGCTTGCCGCGCCGGCGCGGGGTCTTGTCGAGGGCCTGGCGTACGTAGTCGAGCTGTGCGGGGTCTTCCAGCCACACCACCTTGTCCTCGTGGGTGAGATCGCTTGCTTGAAGTAGCGAGCTCATGGCCTTCGTCCCTTCTCGGTCGTCTGACGTACCTGATGCGCGGTCTGGGGTGACCACGCTACCGGGCGCCGCGCACCGGCTATGACGGTGTGCGGAGCGGCGGCTTGTGGCTGGCTCATTCGTTGCGTGTCCATGGTAGGCGGCTGGGTGCGGTGGCGGACAGTAGGCCCGGGCGGTTCACCCCGGGGCTGCCCCGTTCGCCGGGTCCCTGATGCGTCCTCATCCGGCGTCGTCGGCGAGCAGGGCGAGGCCGGGGTAGAACTTCTGGCCGTTGGAGCGGAGCATCTCGCCGGGTGAGGAGATCCCGACCTCGGCGCGGATACGGGTGGCGAAGGCGCGGGTGGTGGCGGGGCGCAGGCCTTCGCCCTCCTGGCACCAGGTGCTGTAGGCGCGGTAGAGGGCGCCCTGTTCGACCTTGAAGTCGCGCGGCTCGTCGGTGCCGTCCCCGGTGGTGCAGCATTCGGCGAGGAAGCGGCCGATGTGGTCCTCGGTGGTGGCGTAGGCCTGGGTGGCGGTGCGCACGACCGTGGGACCGGTGAGGGACGGCTTGGTCTTCAGGTAGGCCATGGCGCCCTGGATCATCCAGTGGAGGATGCCGGGGCCCTCGTGGTTGACGAGTTCCTCGGCCAGGTTGTCGATCTTGCGGTGGTCGGGGACGACCTTGTCGAACGGGATCAGGCGGATGCGGCGCCAGAAGGCGTGGCCGCCGGTGCCGACCTCGGGGCGGTGGTTGCCGAGCAGCCACAGCTTGTGGGTGGGCTCGAAGCTGAAGTAGTCCTGCCGCATGCGGCGGGCCTTGAGCCGGTCGCCGCCGGTGAGGAGCTTGACGCGGGCCTCGTCGAACTTGTCGTGCGGCTTGAGCTCGCTGCACACGAACAGGCGACGGCCGTGCAGCTCGGTGAGCTCGGTGGAGTGCTCGTTGAACTTGCCGCGCTCCATCAGGAAGCCGGGCGGCGCCACGTCCGCGTAGTCGCCGAGGATCTTGATGACGATGTCCATGAGGGCGGACTTGCCGTTGGCGCCGATGCCGTAGAGGAACGGCAGGACCTGGCCGCCGACGTCGCCGGTGATGGAGTAGCCGAGCAGGAGATGGACGAAGGTGATCATCTCCTTGCCCTTGTCGTCGTCGCCGAAGGTCTCCGTCAGGAAGCGGGCGAAGCGGGGCGTGGGGCTGGCCTCGGGGGCGAGGAAGGTCGCGCGCGAGTGCAGGTCCCGGAGCGGGTCGGGCTTGCGGAGCTCGCCGGTGCGCAGGTCGACGACGCCGGCGGGGGTGCACAGGGCGAACTTGTCGCCGTCGAGGGTGTCGGGGTCCAGGGCGAGCTCCGGGGAGGCCTTGGCCTGGGACAGCATGGCCTTGACCCCGGAGGTCGACATGGCGCGCTTGCGGTGCTGGGCCAGCTCGCGGTCGGTGAAGTGGCCCCGGGGGTCGTGCAGGGGCATCTCCTCGGCCATGTCACCGGCGGCCCAGATCGCCGCCTTCTCGCCGCCGGTGCGCTTCCACCGGTACTCGTCCCACACGTACCAGCCGAGGCCCTCGACGTGGCGGAAGCGGTGGTTGTGGAGGTGGGCGAAGAGCTTGGCGTTGCCGCGGTCGGTGAGGTTGACGAGCAGACCGGACTGTACGAAGTCACCCGCGCGTGCTCCCGCCGCGGGGGTGGCGACCTGCTGGGCGGGCAGTTGGGCGTTCGCGGGAGTGCCGGGGGCCTCGGCGGTCTCGGGCGTCTCGGCGGCGAAGACCGCGAGCTGTTCCGCGGCGGCGTGCGCGTCGAAGCCGGTGCTTCCTGCGCTGCTCATGAGCGTCCCTTGGGGTGGATAGGGCGGTGGCTGCCGGCGCGGAGCGCGGAGTCGATGACGAGTTGGTTGCGGCGCGGCTGGCCCGGGCGGGCCGCGTTCGCGGCGTCGGTGAGGAGGTCGGCGCATTCGGGCAGCGTGATGTGGCCCGCGGCCGCGAGGCCGCCGGCGGTGAAGGCAGCCCGGTTGAGCTTCTCGCTGAACGCGGTGCCCGAGGTCGCCTGCGCGCAGTCCCGGACCTCGGCGAGGAGGGGGCCGAGGATGCGGTGGGCGTCGTCGCCGCCGGTCGTCGGCGTGGTCCGCCTGCCGCGGGGCGCGGGGGCCCGTTCCGGCTCCGTGGGGGCGGGGTGGTGCCCGGTGCGGGCGAGTTCGGCGTTGAGCCACAGCGGCAGGGGCGCGGGGGTGCGGGAGCCGGGCAGGGCTTCGTAGGTGCCGGCGGCCGTGCGCGTGCCGGGCGCGACGATGTAGCCACCGGCGGCCCGGACGTCGACCTGCCAGGCGAGGGCCGTACGGGTGCTGCTGCCGCTGGAGGAGCGGATGGCCGGGCTCCCCAGGGGGGCGCGGTACCAGATGTGCAGGCCTCCGCTGGGGGTGCGTACGCGCAGCGTGCCGCTGTCCTGGGCGGGGTCGGGCCGTCGGCGCAGGGCGGCCAGGAGGGCGAGGGTGTCGTAGCCGGAGCTCAGCCCGGTCAGGTCGACGCGGTCGTCGATGTGGATGCCGGGCAGCAGGCGCGGGCGTTCCGGCAGGGGGGCCGGGTGGGTGTCGACGTCGATGACGACGAGGCCGGCCGGGCCGCAGGAGACGCCGACGCCGAACCTCGGCTCCCGGCGCCACCAGTCCCTGATGCGATCGGCGTCCGTGGTCGCGGCGTGGAAGCCGTGGCACCACCGTCCCTCGACCGTGCAGGGGCAGTCCGCGGGAGCGTGGTGCTGTTCCCGGCACCGGGGGCAGTTCGCTGCGGGGGTTTTGGCCCCTGGGGCGAGGGGGTGGACGGGCATGCCCTTGGCGGCCAGCCACAGCGCCACTTCGAGGCCGTGCACCGTGCCGACGGCTGCCGCTGGTGACGGCGTTGCGCTGTGGGCTGGCACGTGGTTCTTCCTCGGCGGTGCGGCTGGGCTCGGTCTGGCTGTGTGTGGGCTGGTCGGGGCTTCGGTCCCTGCTCTGGACAGGGACTGAAGGGACCAAACTTTCACAATGCCGGAGCCTAGCGCAGCGACACGCCGAAGCAGTGCAGGCTGCTGTGACTGTTTTGATTTTTCAGTCCCTTGAGTCCCTCTCGGTGGTGGTGGCGGCGAGCCGGGTGGCGGATTGCCCCGAATTGCCGGTTTCGGCCCATCCTGGAGCCAGGGACTGAGTCCCTCGACCGCCCGGAGACCCCCTCCCCCTCCATCCCTCTCGCCCCGGAACAGGGACGGAAACGCCGTCAGACCCTCTTCGGTCCCTGGTCCCTTCAGTCACTGACAAACCTGCAGGTCAAACGGTTGCCGCCTGATTCCAAGGGACCGAAGGGACTCAACTTTCTAGTTATGACGCCAATATGGCACTGCTACTTCTTACGCCCGCGCATACACGCACGCACGTAAAGGCTGGAAGAGTGGATTCTGAGTCCCTTCAGTCCCTGTCCCTGCGCTTGAACCTGCTCTGACCTGCGAAAACGCCAAGGGACTCAGGGACCGAGTGACTGAGGGACTGAACGAGCGCAGCTACGCGGGTCCGCAGACCACCTCCAGGCAGCCGGCCAGAGCAGACCGACGCGCCCATGCGGGGAAGGGACTGTGGAGAAGGGGTCGGGCCGACGGGTGAGGTAGAGAGGCCCCCTCGCGCCAGCGGGCAAGCCCACCTGGCTACAAGGAAGATGCAGCGCCGTGCAGTGGTCTGCCTGCGATCGCAAGATGAGTATGATCATCCGTTCGCATTTCACGCAGACGGGAGCGGTCCACCTCGTGCTCACTGAACGAGTACCCAAGGCAGTTGTTGTCCAGTTGGCCGCAGGGGCCGTCACCTGCGCCTTGCTGGCCGGCTGCAGCAGCTCGCCCGGCATCGAGAACTATCCCGGCAACGCGGGACTGCAGGGCCCCGGCAAGGGCAAGAGCACGAGTCGGGTCATGCCGCGGGAGGTGCTGGAAGCAGCTCTGCCTCAAGCCCTCAACCTGCCACGGGGCCTCGATGCAAACGGGGCCAGGGCGTGGGACATGTCCAACCCTGCCATCTGCCAGTCCGAAGGCTGGTCGGACGAGGACTGCGCCGATGCCCTGGCCGTCGGCGCGAGCGCGGCATCCGACGGGAAACAGAGCATTGTCATCCGGATGATGTCCTTCAACGACGAAGCCACGGCCAAAGCCCACTTCACCGGCAAAGGAACACCGGACGAGGTGGGCAACAACCCGCCAGGCGATGAGATCGACGGCTACGAGCTGCCCGAGCGGGACAGGGGCAGGAAGGGGAACGGCATCAACGTCCGGCAGGGGACGGTCATCGCGAAGGTCGAGTACGCCCGGTCCCCGGAGCATGACGTGCCGAACCGCCTGATGGACCTCACCACCATGGTCGTCGAACGCCTGAAGCAGTCCCAGAGCGGCAAGAATCCGACGGCCTCGCTTCGGTGAACTGGATGGGGTGAGGCGTGGCGCTGCTGGTCGTTCATCCCCCGGGGGTGGCCCGGCCAGCAGCGGACCGGGCGGGGGCTCTCCCTGCCCGCGGACGGCCGCCTGAAGGAGGACTTCAGCGATGCTGACGAGGCTCCCGGCAGACTTCACACATTCTCGTCGTTCAGCGGTCCCCACCCGGGGCGTGGCGGATATAGTGGCCGCACAAGTTACTCAGGCGCGAAGGGCCCTCCACCATGTGGAGGGCCCTTCGTCTTCATCGGCCACGACGACGACAGCGGTGGCTTCGCTCAGGCCACCTGGAGCTTCGCGCGTCCCGTCGTCGGGGTGGGCGGGGCCTGGTGGTACGTCGGCAGCTTCAGGTTCGGCAGGTCGCCCGCCTGGATGCGGACGAGGGCCGAACGGAACGCCGCCTCCATGCTCTCGGGGCTCTCGTACTTCGCCGCGAGCGGATGGAGCCGGTACGAGTTGCCGTTGCGCTCCTCGCTACGCGGCCTGAGCACGATGTTCAGCTCGCACAGCGGCGCCATGAGCCCGCTGACGGCCTGCGGCGTGACCCCGTACTCGGCGGCCATGTCCTTCTGCCGGACCGCCAGCGCTCCCCCGAAGTCGCTCCGGGAGACCAGGTACTGGAGGAACTTGACGGCAGACCCTGACAACGGCAGCGCCCAGATGCGCTCCGCGACGATCGGAGACATGACGTTAGCCATGGGACGGCCTTCCTCGTGAGCGGTGGCGGTGGTCCGTGGTGCAGGACGGGCCCGGCAGCAC
Organism: Streptomyces sp. NPDC029216; assembly: GCF_040648015.1. Taxonomy (NCBI): domain Bacteria; kingdom Bacillati; phylum Actinomycetota; class Actinomycetes; order Kitasatosporales; family Streptomycetaceae; genus Streptomyces; species Streptomyces sp. NPDC029216. The sequence goes on from NZ_JBEZWL010000130.1 coordinate 9,908, forward strand.
TATCACCCGGTACGTTTCCTTCCGCGATAGTCGGCCCCCGCCCCGAAATCGAGGTCGAGTTCCTCCTGATGGGCACCCTGCGGTCCCACAGCGTAGGGGAACGCCGCGACGTCGTGCTCGTGCCGGTCGGCGATCTCGGCGAGGACCTCGTGCTGGGCCGTGCTGTTGCCGTGGAACCACAGGCGCACGTTCAGCTGGATCCGGCCCCGGCCGGCCTTCTCCACCCAGTTGTAACCGCACAGCGCCTGCACGGCACGGTTGACCGTGGAACGCGTGATCATCTTGCCGCCCTTCTGAGCGGCGATCTTGTTCAGCCCGTCGGTGATCTCCTGCTGCGTGTACGGGGTGACGCCGGTCCCCGGCACCTGCCCACCGGCCACGAAGAGGAAGACGCACAGCTGCGACTTGGTGATGCTGTTCGCCACGGCGAGCTGCGCCAGCAACTGCGTGAACCAGTTGCTGGCCAGGCTGTACCCGGCTCCCCCGGCCATGTCGTGCACGGACTTCGGGTCGGCGGCGTACTCGAAGTGGACTCCCTTGAGCCGACGACGGCCCCCGGGATCGGCGGCCTCGGCGACCTTCTCCCCGAGCTGCTGACCGAGGACCGCCAGGATGTCTCCGTACTCGGCTTCGCTACCCCCGGCGCTGGGAGCGGGCACGGGTCGGGGCCCGCGCCGACGACGGGCGGGCGGATCAGATGTCACAGGACCTCCTCGTTACTCAGGCGGTCCGAGGCTATCCAAAAAATCAACCACAGCTTGTCTTTTGACGCGACGACGCGCCGGAGGCGACCCCTGGACGCCGCCCTGTTCGAGCGCCGCACCAGAAGTACACGCTGCGTGTACTTTCCTCGCCCCCGAGCGCCGAAAGTACACACCTGCTTGATTTGGGTTGCCGGAATGACGACACGTACGTGCAGCCGCCACAGATGCGCAGAGGTGGCCCACGTCCTCCGGCGCAACGTTCTGACCTGCGACGCTCCCCGGAAGCCGACTACTCGTCAAAAATCAACCAGCGCTTGATTTTTCGACGAAATGTGCCCGCCAGGTATACATTCAGCGTCCTCGAATGTGTCCTGGCGAACACATAGCTGACGACAAAACCGCAGGTCAGAGCCCCGCAAACGCCCGCCGCCTCTTACTAAGACCGCAACGTGACGACTGACGCAGGCCCACCCGTAGCGCCGATGACACCCCATCCCCTACCACTCGTGCCCAGCCCCTGGGATCCCGCTCGAACCTGCACCACCGAATGCGAGCCCCAACGCTCCGCTCGCCGAACGAGCACAGCCAGCGGCCACCCGCACCACGTGCCACCCCAGCCACGCTTCCCCGTCTTGAAGCCCATCCGACCCTCAGCCGCCAGCGATGACCGGCCACCCCGGCGGGGCACCGCAAGCCCGCCAGGGCTGAGGAGCTACCGACCCTGGGCGAGTTCCGGAGGGGCAGTCATCTCTTGTGCGGGCGGACCGTGCCGACCAAGAGCGTGCGGTCCGGCGGACGGCTTCGTCACCCTGGGCCCGGTCGTAGCCCGGCAACACCAGTCCGAACCGGGGTATCGGGGGTGGCCCGGCGGTGGGCCCCTGTGGAGCAGCCTCGTGACCACGTACAGTGCCTAGGCAGCAGGTGGACACTCGCGTACATGGCGGAGACGAGGTCGGCATTCCGATGCACGTAGCGGTCGAGCCTTCCGGCATGTCGGAAGGCTCGCGCTTGGCCGCCTACGGCACTGTCTCCACGTCACTCGCCCTGCGAAGTGATCGCCAGTTGGGCAAGCTTGTTGACGCGGCTGTGCCGCTTGGCTCCGGTATCGGCGGGAGGTCTGCCCTGCTGGAGGTCGGTGGGAAGCCTGTCTTCGTGAAGCGGGTGCCGCTCACGGATATGGAGCTTCTTCCGGAGCATGTGCGGTCTACGGCCAACCTGTTCGAGCTTCCCACCTTCTGTCAGTACGGCGTTGGTGGGCCGGGGCCGGTCGCGCCCAGTTTCGGGGCATGGCGGGAGCTTGCCGTTCACACCATGACGACGAACTGGGTTCTTGGAGGGCAGTACCAGGGGTTTCCGCTGATGTACCACTGGCGGGTACTGCCAGACACGTCCGCGCGTGCGGGAGAACTCCCGGACGTAGAGCGGGCCGTGGACTATTGGGGAGGCAGCCCGGAGGTACGCCGTCGTATCGAGGCGCTTCAGCAGTCCTCTGCGAGCCTGGCGCTGTTCCTGAAGTACATCCCTCAGACGCTCGACGAGTGGCTTACCGAGCAGGTACAGGCTGGCGAAGAGTCTGCCGACCGGGCTTGTTCCCTGGTGGAGGGCGAGTTGGAGGCCGGCACGAGTTTCATGAACGCTCGTGGGCTGCTGCACTTCGACGCGCATTTTCAGAACGTCCTGGTCGACGGCCGACGCCTTTACTTCGCCGACTACGGCCTCGCCCTCTCCTCCCAATTCGATCTGTCACCGTCCGAGACCAGCTTCTTCGAACTGCACCGGACCTACGACCGCTGTTACACGCGCAGCTGGCTGGTGAACAGGCTGATCACGAAGCTTTACGGATACGGGCGGAAAGAACGCGAGGCACTCATCCGGGCATGTGCGGATGGGGAGGACCCGCCGGGCGGACCGCAAGTGGCCAGGGCGATCCTCTCCCGCCATGCACCGCTCGCCGCAGTGATGACGGACTTCTACGGCAAGGTGCAGGACGAGAAAAGGGAGACTCCGTACCCGTCGGAGGCGCTCCGCCGGGCCCTCGATACGGACAGGTCGCGTCGCAGCTGAGCCGCTTCCCACGCGGACAGTACCGCGCGCCACCCCCGTACACCCGCGCGACCGGCAGTGGCCCCCGATGGCCCGCAACTCATGGGCCGGGGAGCGTCCGTGGACGAGTTGCATGACGATCCACGACATCCCCCGGTCAGCGACCACATCGTGAACCGCCACGACGTTCCAGGTGGGCTGTGGGGTGACTGAGCCGGCTCCAATATGACGGCCGGCAGGGTGCCGTCCACGATCGGGGCCTTCGGCAGCGAGATGTCGAGGAACCGCTCGACGACCCCCAGCGCTGTGCTGTGGACCTTCCCGCGTTCCAGATCAGGGTCGGGCAGCCCGGCGCCGGTCAGCAGATCCTGCAGGCGAGTGGCCGTCGCAGGCTCGCCGGCGACCCCCTGATTGCCCCACGAGGCATCCAGGTGCAGGTTGCACGCACTCAGCACACGGCCGTCGTGGGCGTACTCGAACATCGGCGGCACCGGCTTGCCGTTCTCCTCCTCGTACTCCAGAAGGCAGGCGTGCACACCACCGTGTGAGACCGCCGTCACAGAGGCGAACTCACCCTGCCTGCCTCCGTACGCGACCGCGAAGACCCACTCCCCTGCGCGGCCAGCACCACGTGGTAGCCGCCGAAGGCGATGGACCGGGGAGTGGCAAGCCAGGTCGTTCCATCTGTCATGACGACCATCCTGGCCTGTCCCTCTGACAACAAGGGCGTGCGACCCCTCGCCACCGCAGGAAGCGCCGGCGGGACGGCCGCAACCCTCCACCCCGACTGCAGGCGGCCAAGGTCGGGGCGGCTCGCTCGATTTCCGGCGCAACGGACAAAAATCGACCGCCAGAACGGCCCCCTAGGCGGCCGATCTCAACTCCCCTGGTGTCCCGCGACCTTCCCGGCGACCGCAGGCCGCCAGCCGGGCGCACAGAGCTTTTCGGCGGAGGGAGATGCCCTCTCAGCCCTCCGGGGCGGGCGTTTCTGCTGATGTGACTGAGCACCGTACTTGGCCCGTGAGCGTTCTAGTCGGCCCCCGTGCGCTCGAACCCACAGACTCCCCTCGGCTTCTCTTCGAACTGGCGTGTGCAGATTCGTATGCTCACGGGCATGAAACTCTTTCGGTGGCGTGACCGAGGCGAAGCCGCCCAGACGACGAGAACCCCTTTGGCCCAGGCCATTGCCCTGTACCAGGCGGGGCGCTACGCCGAGGCTGAGGCCGAGGCGCGCTCCGTGGTTGCGGCCAGGTCCCGGTCGCGTGACGACACGTACGCGCCGCTCGCAATGGGTATCGCCGCGCTCGCCGCGGGCGCTCAAGGCCGCCACGCCGATGCCGTCACCACCTACGATGAGCTGCTGCCGGTCTTCGGCAGGGTCTTCGGCGCGGAACACCCGCAGACCCTGAAACTGCGCTCGGACCGCGCGCAGGCGCTTAGTGCACTCGCCCGGTACGCCGAATGCGAGGCAGAGTGCGCGGCTGTCGCCCAGGTCGCGGCCCGCGGCACAGGGCCGGACATGGCGCTCATCACCACGGCCGCCCGCAACGGGCAGATTTTCGCCCTCACCGCGCTGGGACGCCACTCGGAGGCAGAGGCGCTGGCGTGCGAGGCACTTGCCGCCCATCGCGAAACGGACCGGTTCACCCTGGTCCTGCGCCTCGGTCTGGCCCGCAGCCTCAATGGCCAGGACCGCCACGAGGAGGCTCTCGCCGAGGCGGAGCGCGCCGACGAGCTGCGCCGGAGTCTGACCCAGGAGCAGCGCCGCTCAGAAACCGGCGCAGTCGAGTTGGCCATGGCCACCGCCCTTCTCGGCCTGGGGCGTGGCACCGAGGCCCGTACGCTGGCCGCAGCCGCCCAAGACGCCTGCCGGACCACCTTCGGCCCGGATCACCGCCGCACTGCCGAGGCCCAGGCGTTGCTCGACCGTATCGACAGCGCTTGAGCAGGCGCGCCACGCCGACGGTCGGGACGCTCACCAGTGGCTGAGAGCACGTAGTTGGCCAGTCGGGCCATGTACGGCGCTCAGTCACAGCTGATGGCGACTGAGCACGCGAGTTGACACCCGAGCGCGATAGCCGGCCTTGCAAGGCGTTGGGAGGGGCTCCCGCGGGAGGTGGTGCTGGAGCCCGTGCCTAGGCTCCAGCACTATGACCAGTGATCTCGGGTTCACCTGCGCGTGCTGCGGGGCCCACCACCCCGAGCTGCCGATGAACTACACGGCCGAGGCCCCCGCCGTGTGGGATCCGGCCTTCGCCGACGCCGACGACTGCTTGCTCTCGTCGGACCAGTGCGTGGTCCGCGGGCAGCACTACTTCGTCAAGGGCCTGATCGAGATACCCGTCATCGGCAGTGACGACGTGTTCTCCTGGGGCGTCTGGGTCTCCCTCAGCCGAGAGAGCTTCTCCCGAGCCGTCGACCTGTGGGACACCCCCGGCCGCGAGGCAGAGAAGCCGTACTTCGGCTGGCTCACCACCGACCTGCTGGTGTACCCGGCCACGACCCTCAACCTGAAGACGCACGTGCACACCCGCCCGGTCGGTGAGCGCCCCTTCGTCGAACTCGAGCCCACCGACCACCCCCTCGCTGTCGAACAGCGCACGGGCATCACGCTGGACCGCGTACGGGAGATCGCGGCGGCCGTGCTCCACCCTCGCGACGACGAGGGGCAATGAAGGGCGGCAACCCGGTATCGCCCATCCCGGTTGCGGCTGTCGGCCTGAGTCGCAGGGCCCAGCAGTTCGTCGGGGCAGAGGGCATCCGCGTCCGTCGGTAGGACATCCGGCGGGGCGACACCGCGACGCGTGGATCGGGCACGGGATCCCCGCTGCGGACATTGTGAGGACTCAGCGACGCGAGGCAGCTCGGCTGTCCGGTGCGGGAGCTTGGTCCGCCGCGTTCTCGGTGGCGGAGATCGTCTGGCGCAGCAGACGACGGGCCGTCTCCAGATCGGCGGCGCGCTGGTCGAGGATGTTCAGCTGGTCGCGCAGGCTGGCGAGGACGCCGGGACAGGGGTGCACCAGCGCTGCGTCGTAGGTGCAGGGCAGAAGCTGGCGGATGACGCGGGTGGGCAGGCCGGCGGTGAGCAGGGTGCGGACGCGGCGCACCGTCTCCACTGTCTGGTCGCCGTACTCGCGGTAGCCGTTGGCGCGGCGTTCGGCGTGGATCAGTTCCGTTCGCTCGTAGTAGCGCAACAGCCGCTCGCTGACTCCCGTACGGCGTGACAGCTCACCGATCAGCACCAATTCGCCCTTTCAACTTGACCTTCCAACAGTGTCAGGGAGCAACAGTTCCCTGACCGGCCGAATTCCGGACCGGTCCAGTCGGAGGGAACGAACAAGTGATCATCGATGCGCACAGCCACGTCCACGACCCCGTCGAGGCGCACGTGGGGCTGCTGGACGAGGCCGGGGTCGACCGCGCCGTCCTGTTCGCCACCCGGCCGCACCCGGAGCGGGCCGGTGACCTCGCCGCGCTGCGCCGGGAGATGGCCGTCTTGGACAAGGCGCTCAGTGGCGGGGCCGGCACGGTCGAGGCGTACCGAGGGGCGTGGCGGGAGCTGGACGCCGCGCTTGCCGCGCAGCCGGACCGGTTCATCGGATTCCTCTCGGTACCGCTGGGTCTGGGACCGGAGGAGACCGGCACGATCGTGGAGCAGGAGGTGGTCGGGCGCGGGCTGCGCGGGATCGGCGAGCTGACGCCGCCGCCGGGAGGGGCGGGGCAGATCGAAGCGGTGCTCCAGGCCGCAGCGGACCAGGGGCGGCTGCCCGTGGTCGTGCACGGATCAGCGCCGACCACGGCGGAGGACCTGGCGACGATGGCCGCGCTGGCCGGCCGGTATCGCGAGGTTCCCCTGGTGGTCAGTCAGCTGGGAGGGCAGCACTGGATGCAGGCCATCGAACTGGTGCGGGACACCCCGAACATGTACCTGGAGCTGTCCACGGCCAACATCGTCTTCGCGGTCCGACTGGCCATCAAGGAGATCCCGGCCCGGACGTTGTTCGGCTCGGACGCACCGTACGGCGACCCCGTTCTCGCGCGGGCCCTGGTGGAACGGGTCACCAGCCCGGGCGAGGTCCGCGACCGGGTCCTCGGCGGGACGATCGCCGAACTGGTCGGCCTCGGGTGACGCGGGAGCGACCGCCGCTGGGTGTGCGACGGGCAGTCGTCTGGCCGAGGTCGTAACCCAGTACCAGGCGGGGCGCTATGCAGGGGCAGGGGCAGGGGCAGGGGCAGGGGCAGAGGCGTGCTCCGTGGCCGTGGCCCCAGGGGGCTGCGCGACGACTGGCTCGCGCCGATGGCGCTGGGTATCGCTGCGCTCGCGGCCAGCGCTCAGGCCACCACGCCGAGGCCCGTTCGCGGCCGAAGCCGCCCACGAAGCCTGCCTGGCCACCTTCAGCCCGGACAACAGGGGGGCCAGCGGGCCCGACTGCGGCGCCGAGTCGCAGGACCCTACGACGCCTGCGCGCCAACGGGCCACCTCTCCCCTGGCCCAGGTCGACCCTCCTCATCCCGCTACCGTCCGTATTCGTCCGAAGTGCGTCGTCTGTTCCTGCGTGCCACGCTGATCGAGGTTCGGAGGAGCCGAAGGAAGAGCCTCGGTCCCCGCCCCCTCACACCCCGGTAGGAGTGAACCCAGATGGGTATCAAGGACCAGCCCAACGACAAGGCGCAGCAGCTCAAGCAGAAGGCCAAGCAGGCGATGGGCTCGAAGAAGGACGAGGCGCAGGAGCGGGCACGGCAGGCCCAGGGCAAGGCTCAGGGCAAGGGCCAGAGCGAGGCCCAGCGCGCCCAGCAGGAGGCACAGGACCGCTTCGACCAGGACTACGACGTCTGACACGCCTTCGTTGCAGCGTCTTCGACGCCTCGGCTTGGCAGCGCGCTTGGGCCCCGCCTTCGGTGGGGCCCGAGGCATGCGTGCCACGGTTCGCCCGAACCGGAGGCGCGCCAACCACCGCCGAGGCCGGAGGCGGCGGGGCCAGTCGGAAGACCGCCGAGCAGGCTCCGCCCGGGGCGCCAAGGCCGTCAGGTCCACAGCCGACAGACGTCGCAGGCATGACCACCCATCGCCGCCAGTAGGTCGACGGCGGCTGCCCGGCCGCCAGGATCCCCGGCCCGGCCCCGCGCGTTGGCCCACCCCGCCCCGGTCTCGTCCCAGCCGACCGGCACCACGCGGCCACTCGATCCCACGACAGGGCCCTCACAACGGCCACCGGAACCCCGCTCCCCCGCACGGTAACCGGCGATCTTTCCGACCAACCTTCCCCATACCGGGGCAACATACTTCGGTGTGCCTCTTCGCCTTCCCGCCAGAAGGTTAGTAAGGTACCCGCATGACCGCCCCATACGATCCGGAAGACAGGGAAAAGGTAGTTGCCAAGCTGCCGGCATCCCTGCGGCAGGAACTCAAGGTCCGTGCAGCCCAGTTGGGCGTGGACATCCAGGACGCCGTCACCGAAGGCATCCACGCCTGGCGTGCCGATGCCTCCGCGGCCACCCCCGTGGACACCTCAGGCGCCTCCTCCTTCTCCACCTACCTCCCCACCGGCCTCTACGGGGACTTCAAGGACGACTGCCGCGCACGGGAGATCCCGTACAACCAGGGCGTCGCCCAGTCCATCCGGCTCTGGCTCGACACCCACCCCTCCCCCGCCGGCCGCCGCCGCCCCGCGAACGAGGGCGCCCGCCGGATCGTGGTCTGCAACCAGAAGGGTGGCGTCGGCAAGAGCGCCATCAGCAACGGCGTCTCCCAGGCCCTCGCCGAAACCGGCGCCCGCGTCTGCGTCATCGACTTCGACCCCCAGGGCCACCTCACCCGCCACCTCGGCGCGGAGATGCTCGGCATCAAGGAGCCCAGCCTCGCCAAGTACATGCTCGGCGAGATCGACGGCCGCATCCGCGACCTCCTCGTGCCCATCGAGCACGGGGTGTTCGCCGGCCGCCTCTTCCTCCTGCCCTCCTGCAAGGACGCCTTCCTCCTCGACGCCCGGCTGGCCACCACCCGCCACGTCCGCACCAAGGAGACCGCCCTGGAGAAGGCCCTCGAAGAGCTGGAGAAGGAGTTCGACTACATCGTCGTCGACTGCCCCCCCAGCCTCGGCTACACCATGGACACCGCCCTCTACTACGCGCGCACCCGCGAGGGCGAGTCCCCCAAGACCTCCGGCATCATCGTCCCCGTCCAGGCGGAGGACACGTCCGCCGACGCCTACGACATGCTCAGCGAGCAGCTCGAAGACCTCGTCGACGACCTCGGCATCGAGATCACCCAGCTCGGCTTCGTCGTCAACCTCTACGACAGCCGCAAGGGCTACGTCGTCACCTCCTCCCTCAACAGCTGGAAGGAGTTCGGCGATCCGCCGGTCATGACCGTCATCGCCGACCTGAAGGAGCAGCGCGAAGCGGTACGCGTCAAGCTCCCCCTCCTCCACTACGCCCCGGACTGCGAGCAGTCCGAAGCGATGCGCGAGATCGCCCGGAGGATCGCGGCATGAGCAAGAGCGACCTCCTCGGCACCGGCGCCGCCTTCAGCAACGCACGCCGCACCGCCGGCCGCAGCGAGCGCGGCCGGGCCAAGGCCATCGCCCAGGGCGACGTACCGACGTACGAGCTGATCCGCGTCCCCCTCGACCAGGTCTCCCCCACTCCCCTCAACCCCCGCCGCAACTTCGGCGACGACGAGCAGATGACCCGCTTCGGCGAGGAGCTGCGCCAGGCCCAGCTCTCGGCCTGTGTCGTCGTCAGCCGGGGCGCGTACCTCTCCCTCTGGCCCGACCACGAGAGCCGGATCGGCGCGGCCGCGTACATCCTCATCAATGGCGAGCGCCGCTTCCGCAGCGCCCTGCACGTGGGGCTGGAGTCGCTGGACTTCGTCGTACGCGACGACCTCGCCGCCTCCCGCGCCGACTTCATCGACCACCTCCTCGCGGAGAACCTCGAACGCGAGGACTTCGACGTCATCGAGCGCGCCCGGGGCGTGCAGCAGCTCGTCGACACCTGCGCGGAGCAGGGCCGCGAGCACGGGGCGAAGTCCCGCGCGGCGGAGCGGCTGGGCAAGTCGCCGTCCTGGGTCACCAACCAGCTGGTGCTCCTGGAACTCCCCGACGAGATCCAGAGCATGCTCAGCTCCGGCGACATGCCCGAGCGCGACGGACGCCTCCTGGCCCGCGCGGCGAAGGACCGCCCGGGCGTGGACGCGGCTGCCCTGCTGGACCTCCTCCAGGAGAACAAGGCCCAGGAGGCCCAGGTCAAGGCGGCCCAGCGGGAGATCCTGCGCGAGGCGCGCGAGCCGGCCCCGGTGCAGGTTCCGGCGGAGCCGAGCCCTTCCGCCCCGAGCGTGGAGCAGGCCGCCCCACAGCCCCGACTTTTGTCCGCGGACAAAAGTCAGGCCCCGGAGGCACCCCCGGCAGCCTCTCCGGAATCCCCCACTTCACCCGCCGAGCCGACCGTGGCCGTACCCGAGGCCCCCCTCCCCCAGGCAACAGCAACCGAGCCGGAGCCGGCTCCCGTCGGCGAGCCCGAAGCGGGCATCCCCGAGCCGGCTGCAGCCCGTGAGCCGGCTGCTGCCCGGGAGCCGGAGACGGTCATCCCGGAGCAGGCGACGAGCCCGGAGACGACCCCGGTGGCATGGACCGACCCCCAGGCGGTCTTCGAGGCGATCCGCCAGAACATGCCGCCGAAGCAGCGCGCGGAGCTGACCATGCTCCTGATCGACAGCAACGGCAGGTCCAGCAACCGCTGACCCGTGCCCACGCTCCGACGCGAACGGCCCCGACTTTTGTCCGCGGACAAAAG
>NZ_JBEZWL010000131.1:0-20417 GCF_040648015.1 Streptomyces sp. NPDC029216
GGTACTGCAGGGGGGACCCTGTGGGAGAGTAGGACGCCGCCGAACAATCATTGTGGGAAAGCCCCGCACCTTCTGGTGCGGGGCTTTTCTGCGTTCCGGGCCCGGTCCTGGACTCCTGTAGGGTCAGGGGAGCATAGATTCGACATTTCTACAGTCACAGTGGAGGCCCCCGGGTGGAGGTCCAGGAGACTCGGGTCCAGACTGACCGAATTTTCACCATTCCGAACATCCTCAGCATGGCCCGGCTCGTCGGCGTGCCGTTGTTCCTCTGGCTCATCCTGGCGAAGCACGACGGTTGGGCCCTGCTCGTGCTCATGCTGAGCGGCGTCAGTGACTACCTCGACGGAAAGCTCGCGCGGCGCTGGAACCAGATCAGCAAACTGGGCCGGCTGCTGGACCCCGCCGCGGACCGGCTCTACGTCCTGACCACGCTCTTCGGACTGACCTACCGGGGCATTCTGCCCCTGTGGCTCACCGCCGCACTGCTCGCCCGCGAGGCGATGCTGCTGGTCATGGTGTGGATCCTGCGCCGGCACGGCTATCCGCCGCCTCAGGTCAACTTCCTCGGCAAGGCCGCCACCTTCAACCTGATGTACGCGTTCCCCCTCCTCCTGCTCAGTGACGGCACGGGTTGGTTGGCCTGGATGGCGTCCGTTTTCGGATGGGCGTTCGCAGGTTGGGGTACAACGCTCTATTGGTGGGCAGGAATCCTTTACGTGGTGCAAGTCCGCCGTTTGGTCAAGGCGGATGCCACGGCCGATTGAGCTCACTCGGCGCCGGTGCTGACGCGGAGGAGTAGCGGAGTATCCGTCCGGGACGGGTGAGGTCGGCCAGACCGTCATCTCTCTAGGAGGACTCTTCCGACATGAAGGCCGTCGTGATGGCCGGTGGCGAAGGAACGCGGCTTCGCCCCATGACCTCAAGCATGCCCAAGCCGCTCCTGCCGGTGGCGAACCGGCCGATCATGGAGCACGTGCTCAGGCTGCTCAAGCGGCATGGGCTCAGCGAGACCGTGGTCACCGTTCAGTTCCTGGCGTCCCTCGTCAAGAACTACTTCGGTGACGGCGAGGAACTCGGGATGGAGCTCACCTACGCCAACGAGGAGAAGCCGCTCGGCACCGCCGGCAGCGTGAAGAACGCCGAGGAGGCCCTGAAGGACGACACCTTCCTGGTCATCTCCGGCGACGCGCTCACCGACTTCGACCTCACCGACCTCATCAGCTTCCACAAGGAGAAGGGCGCACTGGTCACGGTGTGCCTCACCCGGGTGCCGAACCCGCTGGAATTCGGCATCACGATCGTCGATGAAGAGGGCAAGGTCGAGCGCTTCCTCGAAAAGCCGACCTGGGGGCAGGTGTTCTCGGACACCATCAACACCGGCATCTACGTGATGGAGCCGGAGATCTTCGACTACGTCGACCCCGACGTCTCCGTCGACTGGTCCGGGGACGTCTTCCCGCAGCTGATGAAGGAAGGCCGGCCGATCTACGGCTACGTGGCCGAGGGCTACTGGGAGGACGTGGGCACCCACGAGAGCTACGTCAAGGCGCAGGCCGACGTCCTCGAAGGCAAGGTCCAGGTCGAGATGGACGGCTTCGAGATCTCACCCGGCGTATGGGTCGCCGAAGGCGCCGAGGTGAGCCCCGACGCCGTGCTGCGCGGGCCGCTGTACATCGGGGACTACGCCAAGGTCGAGGCCGGGGCCGAGATCCGCGAGCACACCGTCATCGGGTCGAACGTGGTCGTCAAGAGCGGTGCCTTCCTGCACAAGGCCGTCGTCCACGACAACGTCTACATCGGGCCGCACAGCAACCTGCGCGGCTGCGTCATCGGCAAGAACACCGACATCATGCGGGCGGCCCGGATCGAGGACGGCGCCGTCATCGGCGACGAATGCCTGGTCGGCGAGGAATCCATCGTCCAGGGCAACGTCCGCGTCTACCCGTTCAAGACGATCGAGGCCGGCGCCTTCGTCAACACCTCGGTGATCTGGGAGTCGCGCGGCCAGGCCCACCTGTTCGGCGCACGCGGCGTCTCGGGGATCCTCAACGTGGAGATCACCCCCGAGCTGGTGGTGAAACTCGCCGGGGCCTACGCGACCACCCTCAAGAAGGGGGCGATCGTCACCACCGCCCGTGACCACTCCCGAGGCGCCCGCGCGCTCAAGCGCGCCGTGATCTCGGCGCTCCAGGCCAGCGCCATCGACGTGCGCGACCTGGAGAACGTACCGCTGCCCGTGGCCCGTCAGCAGACGGCCCGGGGCGCCGCGGGCGGGATCATGATCCGGACCTCGCCCGGGGTGCCGGACTCGGTGGACATCATGTTCCTCGACGAGCGGGGCGCGGACCTCTCCCAGGCGCAGCAGCGCAAGCTGGACCGCGTCTACGCACGTCAGGAGTACCGCCGGGCCTTCCCCGGGGAGATCGGCGACCTGCAGTTCCCGTCGAGCGTCTTCGACTCGTACACGGGCTCCCTGCTGCGGCGGGTGGACACCACCGGGATCGCCGATTCCGGCCTCAAGGTGGTCGTCGACGCCTCCAACGGCAGCGCCGGACTGGTCCTGCCCAGCCTCCTCGGCCGGCTCGGCGTGGACGCGCTGACGATCAACCCCGGGCTCGACGAGTCCAGGCCGACCGAGACCCACGAGTCCCGGCGTGCCGGACTGGTACGGCTCGGGGAGATCGTGGCCTCGGCGCGGGCGGCGTTCGGCGTGCGCTTCGACCCGGTCGGCGAGCGGATCTCCCTGGTGGACGAGCGCGGCCGGATCATCGAGGACGACCGCGCGCTGCTCGTGCTGCTCGACCTGGTGGCGGCGGAGAAGCGCAGCGGCAAGGTGGCCCTGCCGGTGACCACGACCCGGGTCGCCGAGCAGGTGGCGGCGTACCACGGCACCCAGGTGGAGTGGACGACGACCTCGCCCGACGACCTGACCCGGGTCGGCCGTGAGGAGACCACGATCTTCGGCGGCGACGGCCGGGGCGGGTTCATCGTCCCGGAGTTCAGCAGCGTCTTCGACGGATCGGCGGCCTTCGTGCAGCTGATCGGCCTGGTCGCGCGCACGCAGCTCACGCTGAGCCAGATCGACTCCCGCATCCCGCGGGCGCACGTGCTCAAGCGGGACGTGCCCACCCCGTGGGCGGCGAAGGGACTCGTCATGCGGCGGGTCGTGGAGGCGGCCGGCGACCGGCAGGTGGACACCACCGACGGGGTGCGCGTGGTCGAGGCCGACGGCCGGTGGGCCCTGGTCCTGCCGGACCCGGCGGAGGCGGTCACCCACCTGTGGGCCGAGGGTCCCGACGACGCGTCCGCGCAGGCCCTGCTGGACGAGTGGGGCGCGGTGGTCGACGGAGCCGGCCAGCACTGACCGGCGCCCGGCCCCGTACGGCGGTGCGGAGCGGGACAGGAGTACGGCGGGCCGGGTGCGGGGAGATCAGCCTCCCCGGCCCGCCGGAAGGGTGCATTCGGTGTGGGCGGTGCCGACATGCGACGATGTGCGGCATGTCGCAGCCGCCCAACAACCGGAGTCCGGCCACGCCGCCCGCGCGCCCGGACGCTTCCATGTCGCTGCTGACCCACGTGATGGACCACAGCCTCGACGAGGGCTATGCGGAAGCCTCCGCCCGGCGCGAGGCGGAGGGTACGGCGGGGCTGCCGCGGACCCTCAAGGCCAAGCTGGCGCTCGCCGCCGGGCTCGTGCTCGCGGCCATGGTCGTCACGCTGGGTGCGGCGCAGGCGCGGATAGCGGCGCCCGTGCTGGCCAAGGAGCGCCAGGAGCTGATCGACCGGGTCGAGCGGGCCGGCCGGCACGCGGACAGCCTGGAAGGGGACATCGAGCGGCTGCGGACCGAGGTCGCCGACCGCCAGCGCGAGGCGCTGAAGCAGCAGGGCGGGCAGCGGGCCCAGCTCGTGGCGTTGCTGTCGGGTGCAACCGAGGTGCACGGTCCCGGCGTCAAGCTTGTGGTGGACGATGCCAAGGGGTCCTCGTCGGGCGGCGGAGGCGGCCCGCGCGAGAGCGCCGGGTTCTCGGACACCGGGCGGGTCCGGGACCGTGACATGCAGCGGGTCGTCAACGGGCTCTGGCAGGCCGGGGCGGAGGCCGTCTCGATCAACGGGCAGCGGCTGACGGCGCTGTCGGCGATCCGGGCGGCCGGTGACGCGATACTGGTCGACAACAGGCCACTGGTGCCGCCCTACGAGGTCCTCGCGGTGGGGGACAAGAAACGGCTCGGCACCGCGTTCCAGGATTCCGTGGACGGGCAGTACCTGCACGTGCTGCAGGAGAGCTACGGGATCCGCTACAGCCTGTCCCCGGTGGACGAGGTGAAGCTGCCGGCCGCGTCGAGCCTGACCGTGCGGACGGCTACAGCAGAAGAGCCGAAGAAGGGTGCGTCGTGATCGCGGTACTGGGCCTCCTGGCGGGAGTGGTGGTCGGACTCCTCGTCCGCCCCGAAGTGCCGGCCGTGGTGGAGCCTTATCTGCCGATCGCCGTGGTGGCCGCCCTGGACGCGGTGTTCGGCGGGCTGCGCGCGATGCTGGACGGGATCTTCGTGGACAAGGTCTTCGTGGTGTCGTTCCTGTCGAACGTGGTCGTGGCCGCGCTGATCGTCTTCCTCGGTGACAAGCTGGGCGTCGGCTCGCAGCTGTCGACCGGTGTGGTCGTCGTCCTCGGCATCCGGATCTTCTCCAACGCCGCGGCCATCCGCCGCCACGTCTTCCGGGCGTGAGGCCGATGAGCACGGACGACACCCCGCAGAAGGACCCGGTACCCGAGCCGGTACCCGTCCCGGCCCCGGAGCCGGAGCAGACCGGGCGGCAGCGGCTGGCGGCCGGGCTGTGGCCGCCGCGCCTGAGCCGGGCCCAACTGATCGTGGCGCTGCTGCTGTTCGTCCTGGGTCTCGGGCTGGCCATCCAGGTGCGCTCCAACAGCGACTCCAGCGCGCCGCTGCGCGGTGCCCGTCAGGAGGACCTGGTGCGGATCCTCGACGAGCTGGACGGGCGCACCAAGCGCCTGGAGGACGAGAAGCAGAAGCTGGACGACCAGCGCAAGGAGCTCCAGAGCAGCTCCAACCAGGCCGAGGAGGCGCGCAAGCAGACGCTGGAGCGGGAGCGCCAACTGGGCATCCTGGCCGGTACCGTGGCCGCACAGGGCCCGGGGATCACGCTGAAGATCACCGACACCAAGGGCCAGGTGCGCTCCGACCAGCTGCTGGACACCCTCCAGGAGCTGCGGGCGGCCGGGGCCGAGGCGATCCAGATCAACGGCGTGCGCGTGGTGGCGGGGTCGTACTTCTCGGACGAGGGCGGCGGGGTCGCGATCGACGGTAAGAAGATCACACAGCCCTATGAGTTCAAGGTGATCGGCAAACCGCAGGATCTGGAGCCGGCGCTCAACATCCCGGGCGGTGTCGTGCAGACCATGGAGAAGGAACAGGCCACGGTCGCCGTCACACGGTCGGCGAAGATCGTTGTGGATGCCTTGCGGGCTGCGAAGCAGCCTGACTACGCTCGGTCGTCATCGTCGTGAGACGGGGCGGAACGTGGTCGCTCCCACGCGGGCGGACGCCTGCGGGGGGTCGACGCACCGAAGTCGCGGTGCGTGGTGGAAACTGTCTGGTGGTTACGGACGTTGTCAGAATGTCCGGGTCGGCAGGTGTGTGTATGCGGAGTTCGTCCTGCCCCACGGGCGGGTCTGTTTCGGTCAAGGGGAATCGCCCGTGAAGTTGTTTGAGAAGTTGTTCGGCAAGAAGAACCGCGAGGAAAGCGGTTCGGCACGCCACCGTGCGGGGCACGGCGAAGGAGAGGGCCAGGGCGACCGGCCGCTCTTCCGTGACGAGGTGGCCGGCCCGGGAGCCAACGCCGGCGCGCACGGCGCGTCGGCCGTTGACCCTTCGGCTGCGGGGCGCATAGGTTTCGGAGATCCGTCAACCCCGAACGCGGGTGGAGGGTTTGCCCCCGACCCGTACGCCACCAACGCCTCCGCGGGGCAGCCGCGGCGCGAGGAGCCGTCCATGTCGGCCGAGCAGACGTGCGGCAGGTGCGGGCACCGCAGCGATGCGGCGAGCCGTTTCTGCTCCAACTGCGGGGCGCCGCTGCGGGCGGGTCTGACGCCGGAGCGCGCCTCGGAGACCACGTCCACCATCTCGATCTCGGGTCTTGAGGCCTACGAGGCCGAGGCGACCGGACAGCACGTCTCGCCCTCGCTCTCCCCCGAGGCCCAGGCCGCGGTGGAGGCCCTGCCCGCCGGTTCCGCCCTGCTCATCGTGCGGCGCGGCCCCAACTCGGGCAGCCGCTTCCTGCTGGACGGCGAGCTGACCACGGCGGGCCGGCACCCGCAGAGCGACATCTTCCTGGACGACGTCACCGTCTCCCGGCTGCATGTCGAGTTCCGCCGGGGCCCGGAGGGCGGCTTCACCGTCGCCGACGTCGGCAGCCTCAACGGCACGTACGTGAACCGCGAGCCGATCGACTCCGTCGCCCTGCACAACGGCGACGAGGTGCAGATCGGCAAGTACCGGCTGGTCTTCTACGCGAGCCTGCGGGGCGTCTGACCCCCACCCCCGGACCCCGTCCGGGGGGACCTCCAGAGGGAAGGTCCCATGCTGCGCACCCCGACCGGCGGCGCCCCGAAGAGGGGCGTCGCCGGCACCCCCGGGCAGCTGGTGAGCATCGGCACGGTGCTCACCATGCTGCGCGACGAGTTCCCCGAAGTCACCATTTCGAAGATCCGGTTCCTGGAGGCGGAAGGGCTCGTCGAGCCCCGGCGCACGCCTTCCGGATACCGCAAGTTCAGCACGGACGACGTGGAGCGCCTCGGGCGCATCCTGCGTCTCCAACGTGACCACTACCTGCCCCTGAAGGTCATCCGCGAGCAGCTCGACGCGCTCGACCGGGGCGAGCAGGTCCGGATTCCGGCTCCGGCCGCGCACGGCGAGTCCGTGGCGGGCTCCGCCCGTCCCGACGGCCCGGGGGAGCCGGGCGGAGAACCCCCCACGGTGTCCCGGGTCGGCCGGGCCGAGCTGATCGCCGCCGCAGAGGTGGACGAGGCGCAGCTGGCCGAGTGGGAGTCGTACGGGCTGGTCTGCGAGGCGCCCGGCGGCGGGTTCGACGCCGAAGCCGTGGCCGTCGCCCGCTTGATCGCCGATCTCGGCCGGTTCGGGCTCGAACCGCGTCACCTGCGGGCCATGAAGGCGGCGGCCGACCGGGAGGCCGGCCTGGTGGAGCAGGTGGTCGCGCCGCTGCGCCGGCACCGCAATCCGCAGACCAGGACGCATGCCGAAGCCACGATGAAGGAGCTCGCGGGGCTGTCCGTAAGGCTCCACGAGGCCTTCGTGCAGAGCGCCCTCGGGGTGCGGCTGCACTGAACGCGGACGCCGCGACCGGGCCCCGACTACCCAAACCTGCCGGGCAGGTCCTAGGGTTGCTGTGTGAACGAGCTCGACGTTGTGGGTGTCCGGGTGGAAATGCCCTCCAACCAGCCGATCGTGCTCCTGCGTGAAGTGGGAGGCGACCGGTACCTCCCCATCTGGATCGGTCCTGGGGAGGCGACCGCCATTGCCTTCGCGCAGCAGGGGATGGCCCCCGCCAGGCCGCTGACGCACGACCTGTTCAAGGACGTGCTGGAGGCGGTGGGCGAGGAGCTGACCGAGGTCCGGATCACGGATCTGCGGGAGGGCGTCTTCTACGCGGAGCTGGTCTTCGCCAGCGGCGTCGAGGTGAGCGCGCGGCCTTCCGACGCGATAGCGCTGGCCCTGCGGACGGGGACGCCGATCTACGGCAGCGACGGCGTGCTGGACGACGCCGGAATCGCGATTCCCGACGAGCAGGAGGACGAGGTGGAGAAGTTCCGCGAGTTCCTCGACCAGATCTCTCCTGAGGACTTCGGCACGGGCCCGCAGTAGGGCCGGATGTCGTCGCGGCGCGGCCCGCGTCGTCCACCGGGTACTTTCAGCCCATTCGAGTAGCCTTTCCCCGCAATGGGGTACGGGAAACCACTCTCAGGGTGATTATCACTCGGCGTGCCGAGTGTGGCGATCGTTGACGCACCCCTGGTCACTGCCTACCTTCAAGGTGGCAGGTCAAGGACGGAGGGTCGGCGTGAGGATCACGGGCGACGGTACGACCGGGGGCATCCCCGTACGGAGTGACGGTGGGCCGTCCCCGCTGCCCGGCGGCGGGGCGGGTTCCGCGCACCGTCAGCCGGCGTCGAAGCCGGTCGGACCGGTGAACGACGCCCCCGCGCCCGAGCAGGTCGGCTACCGCGGGCCGACGGCCTGCGCCGCCGCCGGGATCACGTACCGGCAGCTGGACTACTGGGCGCGCACCGGGCTGGTGGAGCCCAGCGTGCGGCCCGCGTACGGGTCGGGGACCCAGCGGCTGTACAGCTTCCGCGACGTCGTCGTCCTCAAGATCGTGAAGCGCTTCCTGGACACCGGGGTGGCCCTCCAGAACATCCGCACCGCCGTGCAGCACCTGCGCGGCCGGGGCTTCTCCGACCTGGAGCGCATGACGCTGATGAGCGACGGCGCGACCGTGTACGAGTGCACCTCCCCGGACCAGGTCGTGAGCCTGCTCCAGGGCGGCCAGGGCGTCTTCGGCATCGCGGTGGGCGTGGTCTGGCGCGACGTCGAGAACGCGCTGTCGCAGCTGCACGGGGAGCGCGTGGACACGGGGGAGACCGTGGTCGGCCACAACCCCGCCGACGAGCTCGCCGCCCGCAGGAACCGGGCCGGCTGACGCCCCCGCGGCCCGGCCGCCGGGCGCGGGAACGGAAGATCACCGCGTTGTCAGTGGCATAGGGCAGCATCGGTGCTGTGAGAACCGCGCCGACCATCCTGCATCTGGACATGGACGCCTTCTACGCCTCCGTGGAGCAGGCGTCGAAGCCCAGCCTGCGCGGGAAGGCCGTGATCGTGGGCGGGCTCGGCCCGCGCGGAGTGGTGGCCACCGCCTCGTACGAGGCCAGGCGCTTCGGGGTGCACTCGGCGATGCCGACCGCCCAGGCCCGCCGGCTCTGCCCAAACGGCGCGTACCTGATCCCCCGCTTCCTGGTCTACCGCGAGGTCAGCGAGGTGGTCATGGGCCTGCTGCGCGAGCTGTCGCCGCTGGTGGAGCCCCTCAGCCTGGACGAGGCCTTCGTGGACCTGGAGGCGGGCGGCCGGGCCTTCGACTCCGCGAGCGCCCGGGCCACGGGGGAGCGGCTGCGGGCCGACATCACGGCCGCCACGGGGCTCAGCGGCTCCGTGGGCCTGGCCGGGTCGAAGATGCTCGCCAAGGTGGCCTCCGAGGAGGCCAAGCCGAACGGGCTGCTGCTGATCGAGCCCGGGACCGAGCGGGAGCTGCTCGCCCCGATGTCGGTGCGGACCCTGCCCGGGGTCGGTCCGGCCACCGGGGAGCACCTGCGCCGGGCCGGGATCACCACGGTGGGGGAGCTGGCCGAAGCCGGTGAGGACGAGCTGGTCCGGATGGTGGGCCGGGCGCACGGGGTCGGGCTGTACCGGATGGCCCTGGGGCTGGACGACCGGCCGGTGGTCGCCGAGCGGGACGCGAAGTCGGTGTCGGTGGAGGACACCTTCGACGTGGACCTCCACGACCGGGTGCGGATCCGCTACGAGGTGCAGCGCCTCGCCGACCGGTGCGTGGGCCGGCTGCGCGGCTCCGGGCACTCGGGGCGGACCATCGTGCTGAAGGTGCGCCGCTACGACTTCTCGACCCTGACCCGCTCCGAGACCCTGCGCGGGCCCACCGACGACCCGGCGGTGGTGCGCGAGGCGGCCGCGCGGCTGCTGGAGGGCGTGGACACCACCGGCGGGGTGCGGCTGCTGGGGGTCGGTGTGACCGGGCTGGCGGACTACACCCAGGAGGACCTCTTCGCCCAGGCGCTCGGCGCGGGGGCGGAGGAGGAGGCCACCGCCCCGCAGGACGGGGCCCGGGAGACGGACGGGACCGCCGTGGGCGGTGCCCCGGGGGCTCCAGGGGCCCCTGAGGCGGCCGTGGCACCGGGGGAGGACCCGCAGGCCGCCGCCGCACGGCACTGGCCCGCGGGCAGTGACGTACGGCACGCGGTGTACGGGCCCGGCTGGGTCCAGGGCAGCGGGGTGGGGCGGGTGACCGTGCGGTTCGAGCAGCCCGGATCACCGCCGGGGCGGGTGCGTACCTTCCGGATGGACGACCCCGAGCTGGAGGCCTCCGACCCGCTGCCCCTCGTGGGGCCGGCCGGTCAGTGGTCCTCCGGCGGCGGGAGGTGGAAGTCGGCGGGCAGCGACACGTCCAGTCCGTAGTGGTGGTAGAGCTGGAGCTCCTGCTCGGGGGAGAGGTGGCGGCCCACACCGAAGTCGGGGGCGTCCTTGATCAGGGAGCGTTCGAAGGGGACGCGCAGCACCTCTCCGTCCACCTCGCTCGGCTCCAGCGGGACGAAGGCGTCCCGGCCGAACAGGCCGGTGCGGACCGCTGCCCACTCCGGGACGCCGGTGGCGTCGTCCAGGTAGACCTCGTCCACGGTGCCGATCTTGGCCCCGTTCCGGTCGAACGCCTTGCGGCCGATCAGGCTGCGCGGATCGATGTCGGTCTGCACGGTCCCTCCACATGGTCGCAGTCATCCGTAATGACTACAAAAGTGCATATTCGGATAGAGGGCCACTCGAGGGAGGGTCCAGATCCTCGCTGGTAGGCTGGGTGACGGCTGTTGACCCTGTGCGGGAGAGTCCTCCGAGTGAGCTCGACGGAGGCGCCGAAGGAGCAAATCCTCCCCGGAATCTCTCAGGCATACGTACCGCACGTGACGAGGCCACTCTGGAAAGCAGGAGCGGGTGCCCGGGCGCGCAGTGCCGGACTCCGCTCCTCACCGACGGTGAAAGCCGGATACCGGGCGACCCCCGGGACTCCGGTGAAGCTCTCAGGTTGAGATGACAGAGGGGGAGGCCGTCCGGGTGCCCGCGCCGTGGTGCCCCTCGCAGGTCATACGACCAGGAGGCCTCCGTAATGACCGCCAACCGCATTCCGCTCTCCCAGCTCGAGCGGGGCATCCCCTTCGAGCAGCGTCACATCGGCCCGGATGCCGAGGCGCAGGCGAAGATGCTCGCCCAGGTGGGCTACGGCTCCCTCGACGAGCTGACCGCCGCCGCGGTACCGGATGTGATCAAGACCGCCGAAGCGCTGAACCTGCCCGAGGCGCGGACCGAGGCCGAGGTGCTCGCCGAGCTGCGCTCGCTCGCCGACCGCAACCAGGTCCTCTCGCCGATGATCGGTCTCGGCTACTACGGGACCTTCACGCCGCCGGTGATCCTGCGCAACGTGATGGAGAACCCGGCCTGGTACACGGCCTACACCCCGTACCAGCCGGAGATCTCGCAGGGCCGCCTCGAGGCGCTGCTGAACTTCCAGACCCTGGTCGCCGACCTGACCGGCCTGCCCACCTCCGGTGCCTCCCTGCTCGACGAGGGCACCGCGGCCGCCGAGGCCATGTCGCTGGCCCGCCGCGTCGGCAAGGTCAAGGGCGGGGTCTTCCTCATCGACGCCGACGCGCTGCCGCAGACCATCGCCGTGATCGAGACCCGCGCCGAGCCGACGGGCGTCGAGGTCGTCGTCGCCGACCTGTCCGAGGGCATCCCGGCCGAGATCGCCGAGCGCGGCGTCTTCGGCGTGCTCCTCCAGTACCCCGGCGCCTCCGGCGCCGTGCGCGACCTCAAGGCCGTCATCGACCAGGCCCACGAGCTCGGTGCCATCGTCACCGTCTCCGCCGACCTGCTCGCGCTGACCCTGCTGACCTCCCCCGGCGCCCTCGGCGCGGACATCGCCGTCGGCACCACCCAGCGCTTCGGCGTCCCGATGGGCTTCGGCGGCCCGCACGCCGGCTACATGGCCGTCCAGGCCAAGCACGCCCGCTCGCTGCCCGGCCGCCTCGTGGGCGTCTCCGTGGACGCGGACGGCAACAAGGCCTACCGCCTGGCCCTGCAGACCCGCGAGCAGCACATCCGCCGCGAGAAGGCCACCAGCAACATCTGCACCGCGCAGGTGCTGCTCGCCGTCATGGCCGGCATGTACGCCGTCTACCACGGCCCCGACGGCCTGAAGACGATCGCCCGCCGCACCCACCGCTACGCCGCCCTGCTCGCCGCGGGCCTGACGGCCGGCGGGGTCGAGCTGGTGCACGGCTCCTTCTTCGACACGGTCACCGCCCGCGTCCCCGGCAAGGCCGCCGAGGTCGCCGCCGCCGCCCGCGAGGGCGGGGTGAACCTGTACCAGGCCGACGCCGACCACGTCTCGATCTCCTGCGACGAGACCACCCTGCGCGCCGACCTCGAAGCCGTCTGGGCCGCCTTCGGCGTCTCCGCGGACATCGAGGCCCTGGACGCGACCACCGCCGACGCGCTGCCCGAGGGCCTGCTGCGCTCGGACGCGTACCTGACCCACCCGGTCTTCCACCAGCACCGCTCCGAGACCGCGATGCTGCGCTACCTGCGCAAGCTCTCGGACAAGGACTACGCGCTGGACCGCGGCATGATCCCGCTGGGCTCCTGCACCATGAAGCTCAACGCGACCACCGAGATGGAGCCGGTGACCTGGCCCGAGTTCGGCCAGCTGCACCCCTTCGCCCCGGTCGAGCAGGCCGAGGGGTACCTCACGCTCATCAACGAGCTGGAGGAACGTCTCTGCGAGGTCACCGGCTACGACAAGGTCTCCATCCAGCCGAACGCCGGCTCCCAGGGCGAGCTCGCCGGCCTGCTGGCCGTGCGCGCCTACCACCGCGCCAACGGCGACGAGCAGCGCACCATCTGTCTCATCCCGTCCTCCGCGCACGGCACCAACGCCGCCAGCGCCGTGATGGCCGGCATGAAGGTCGTCGTCGTCAAGACCGCCGACGACGGCGAGGTGGACGCCGACGACCTGCGCGCCAAGATCGAGCAGTACCGCGACGAGCTGGCCGTGCTCATGATCACGTACCCGTCGACGCACGGTGTGTTCGAGGAGCACGTCGCCGACATCTGCGCCCAGGTGCACGAGGCCGGCGGCCAGGTCTACGTGGACGGCGCCAACCTGAACGCCCTGGTGGGCCTGGCCAAGCCGGGTCACTTCGGCGGCGACGTCTCGCACCTGAACCTGCACAAGACCTTCTGCATCCCGCACGGCGGCGGCGGCCCGGGCGTCGGCCCGGTCGGTGTCCGGGCGCACCTGGCCCCGTACCTGCCGAACCACCCGCTCCAGCCGACCGCCGGCCCGGAGACGGGCGTCGGCCCGATCTCGGCCGCCCCGTGGGGCTCGGCGGGCATCCTGCCGATCTCCTGGTCGTACGTGCGCCTGATGGGCGGCGAGGGCCTCAAGCGCGCCACCCAGGTGGCCGTGCTCGGCGCCAACTACATCGCCAAGCGCCTGGAGCCGCACTACCCGGTGCTCTACACCGGCCCGGGTGACCTGGTCGCGCACGAGTGCATCATCGACCTGCGCCCGCTGTCGAAGGAGACCGGCGTCAGCGTCGACGACATCGCCAAGCGCCTGATCGACTACGGCTTCCACGCCCCGACCATGTCCTTCCCGGTGGCCGGCACGCTCATGATCGAGCCGACCGAGTCCGAGGACCTCGCCGAGATCGACCGCTTCTGCGACGCGATGATCGCCATCCGCGCCGAGATCGAGCGGGTCGCGGGCGGCGAGTGGCCGGTGGACGACAACCCGCTGGCCAACGCCCCGCACACGGCGGCGGCGCTGGGCGGCGAGTGGAACCACCCGTACACCCGCGACGAGGCCGTCTTCCCCGGTGGCGTGTCCGCCGCCGAGAAGTACTGGCCGCCGGTGCGCCGCATCGACGGTGCGTTCGGCGACCGGAACCTGGTGTGCTCCTGCCCGCCGCTGGACGAGTACGACGCCTGAGCCCTCGGGCCCGGCGGCCCCTGAGGGGGCGCTGACACGGTGAAGGGGCCGGCCCCGGAGCTTTCCGCTCCGGGACCGGCCCCTTCCGTGCGTCGCGTTCGTGCGTCGTGCGTGCGTGGTGCGTGCTCAGGCCGCCGCGAGCGGGCGGTGCGGAGCGATGATCTGGCCGTCCGGCAGCAGCTCACCGGTGTCCTCGAAGAGCAGGACGCCGTTGCACAGCAGGCTCCAGCCCTGTTCCGGGTGGTTGGCCACCGGGCGCGCGGCCTCCCGGTCGGCGGACTCTGATGACGGGCAGGCAGGCTGGTGCTGGCACATGGATGCGTTCTTTCGCTGCGGTGTGGTCTGTTCGCTACGGCTCGATGCGTGATTCATGGCCGTCCCCCTGGGTCGTCCCCGCACCTGCGGGGAGGATGTCCTCAGTCTTCCCCCATGAGGGCTGCTTCGCAGGGATTTCCCGGCAGCAGTCCTCATGGATTGAGGACGCATCACTCGTGCGGGCGGTTCAAGCCAACTGCCCTGTCCTTTCGGATGGTTCGCAGCTGGTCCCGGAGGACTAGGCCGAATGGGTAATGCGGGTCAACCCCGTGGTCCGGGCCCGGGCATGCCGCGGGCGCGGCCCGGATCGCGGGCCGCGCCGTGGGCGGAACGCAGGGTTCAGGCCGCCGGGGCCGCCAGCGCGGGGGGTGCGGGCGGGGCGGCCGGGGTCAGCCGGCGGATCAGCACCGGCAGCAGCTCCGACACGGGATGCGGCCGGTACGGGGCGATCCCGGGCGGGGCCGGGGCCAGCGGCACCAGCAGGTCGGCGGCGGCGGGGAGGCCGGCGGCTGCGTCGGCGCCCACCGCCCCGTGCAGCCACAGGGTCAGCATGTACAGCTCCGGTACGGACAGCAGCCGGGGCTGGTAGCTCTTGCCGAGCTGTTCCGCCTGGCGCAGGGCGCGCTCGGTGGCGGCGACGTAGGGGCCCTCGAAGAAGTGCGAGAAGGTCCAGCCGTCCGGGGTGAGGCGGGTGTCGGCCGCCGCCACGAAGCGGTCGCCGCTGCGGATCAGGAACCGCCAGCCGGTCAGGCGGGTACGGGGCGGCCTGCCGTCGGCCCCGCGGCCGGACATGCTCAGGCGGTCGAGCACGTGGACCGGAAGGGGGAGCTCGGCGGTCATCGGGCCCTGGATCGCGCGCAGGGCCGGGGTGTGTGCCTCGTGGACGGCGGTGGGAGAACCGAGTGCCGCGAGAACGCTGCGCAGGGCGGGCGCGGGAGCCGGGGGGACATGCAGCGGCATGGTGGGTCGCCTCTCACTTGGGAGACCTGTGGTGCAGGGGAAGGTGCGGACGGCGCTGTCGCATTCTGGGGTCAGAGGTGGGCATTGGGGCAATGGCCGCGCGCCAACTCTCTGCCTCGTTTGCGGAGTTTATACGACATGTGTTCACACAGTGTTTCGGCTAGCCGTCCCGCCTATTGCCGACAAGGCGCTTACCGGTCCCGCTGTCATGGTATTCATGCCGTTCGCGCGTGAAGGAGCCGCGCTGACCTCGGAGGTTACCGGAAGGGGGCTCGGCTGGAAAGTGCCGGTAATCCCGGAACGGCAAAACCCATACCGAATTTGCATAGCGCGGGTTGCCAGGTGAATGTGCCGGAGCGCCCATCCGGCCACACCGGCGCGCGCTCCCCGCCAAGCCGCCCCCCGCGGCGTTATCGATCACGGCCCCTGGGCATCATCGACCGTAACGCGCGCCCGGGTGCACCGGGCCAGGCCCACTCGAGGAGGGACGCTTCGATGGGGGAGAAGGTCGTGGCAGGCGGATTCGACCTGTCCGATCGGCATCGGTATCGGAGGAAGCTTCACGAGTGCCTGGAGGGACTGGAGCGGCTTCTGGCGGAGAAGAGGTTCGACCGGCCCAAGAACATGATGGGTCTGGAGATCGAACTGAATCTCGCGGGTGCCGACGGTTTGCCGCGCATGGTGAATGCGCAGGTACTGGAGCGGATTGCGAGCCCCGATTTCCAGACCGAACTCGGTATGTTCAACCTGGAGGTGAACGTACTCCCGCACCGGCTCGACGGCCGGGTATTCGACCGGCTCGCGGAGGAACTGAGCGCGGGGCTCCACTACGCCCACCGCCAGGCCGCGGAGATCGACGCCGGGGTGGTGATGATCGGGATCCTGCCGACGATCACCCGGGCCGACCTGGCCCTGGCCAACCTGTCGGCCGTGGACCGGTACTCCCTGCTCAACGAGCAGATCCTGATGATGCGCGGAGAGGACTTCCGGCTGGACATCGAGGGGGTCGAGCGGCTGACCTGGAGCACCGGATCGATCGTGCCGGAGGCCGCCTGCACCTCCGTACAGCTGCACCTCCAGGTCACCCCGGCCCGGTTCTCCGACGTGTGGAACGCCGCGCAGGCGGTGACCGCCGTACAGATAGCGGTGGGGGCCAACTCCCCGTTCCTGTTCGGGCAGGAGCTGTGGCGCGAGTCGCGTCCGCCGCTGTTCACCCAGGCCACCGACACCCGCCCGCCCGAGCTCCAGGCCCAGGGGGTGCGGCCGCGCACCTGGTTCGGGGAGAAGTGGGTGGACTCGGCGTACGAGCTGTTCGCCGAGAACGTCCGTTTCTTCCCCGCGCTGCTGCCGATCTGCGACGAGGAGGAGCCGCTGCGGGTGCTCGCCGAGGGCGGGGTGCCCAGCCTGCAGGAGCTGGTGCTGCACAACGGCACGGTCTACCGGTGGAACCGGCCCGTCTACGGGGTCGCCGACGGGATGCCGCACCTGCGGGTGGAGAACCGGGTGCTGCCGGCCGGGCCCACGGTCGCCGACGTCGTCGCCAACGCCGCCTTCTACTACGGACTCGTGCGCACCCTCGCGGACGAGCAGCGCCCGGTGTGGACCCGGATGTCCTTCGCGGAGGCGGAGGCCAACTTCGACGCGGCCTGCCGGTACGGGATCGACGCGCGGATCCGCTGGCCGCGCAAGGGCCGCTCCGGGGGACTGGTGAGCGTGCCCGCGGTACGGCTGGTGCTGGACGAGCTGCTGCCGATGGCCGCGGCCGGGCTGGACGCCTGGGGCATCGAGCCGGCCGACCGGGACCACTACCTGGGGATCATCGAGGAGCGGTGCCGGCGCCGGGTGAACGGGGCGACCTGGCAGGTGGACACCTACCACCGCGCGCTCGCGGGCGGAATGGACCGCGATGCCGCCCTGGCGGCCACCACCCGCCGCTACAGCGAGCTGATGCACCGGGGCGACCCCGTCCACACCTGGCCGGTCGGGCCGGCGGAACAGGAGGCGGAGGCGACCGTCGCCGGCCGCCGCTGACCGGCTTCCCGGCCCCGCCCCGTCCGGCCCCGCTTCCGTCCCGGTGATCCCGTACCGCCTCCGAGGAGGCAGTATGGGGGTGGTCGGAGCGTGACGGACGGGGCAGGACGGGAGTCGGGCGTGCGGGCGGAGCCGGAGCTGGTGGTGGTGGAGCTGCGCGGGGACGGGCGGCGGGGTGTCCTGCGCACCGAGACGCTGCTCGTGCTCGCGCTGTCCCTGGGCGCGAGCGGGGTCTCGGCGCTGATCAGCTTCATCGGCTCGCTCACCAAGCCGGGCGGGCTCAAGGACCAGGCCGCCACCCTCAACGGCTCGTACGCCCCCGGCCGGCCCTGGCTCGACCTGGCCTGGCAGCTGTTCGGGATCGCCACCGCCCTGGTGCCGGTGCTGCTCGTCGCGCACCTGCTGACCCGCGAGGGCGCGCCCGGGCTGCGGGTCCTGGGCTTCGACCGCACCCGCCCCGGCCGGGACCTGGCCCGGGGCGCGCTGGTGGCCGCCGGCATCGGGAGCGCCGGTCTCGCCTTCTACCTGGCGGCCCGCGCCACCGGCTTCAACCTGACGGTCGTGCCCGAGGCGCTGCCCGGCGTGTGGTGGAAGTTCCCCGTGCTGGTCCTCTCCGCGGTGCAGAACTCCGTGGTGGAGGAGGTCATCGTGCTGGCCTACCTGCTGCGCCGGCTCGGCCAGCTGGGCTGGTCGCCGACGGCCGCGCTGCTGGCCAGCTCCCTGCTGCGCGGCTCGTACCACCTCTACCAGGGCATCGGCGGGTTCGTCGGCAACGTGGTGATGGGCGTCGTCTTCGTCCTCGCCTACCGGCGCTGGGGCCGGGTGGGACCGCTGGTCGTCGCGCACGCGCTGCTCGACATCGTGGCCTTCGGCGGGTACGCGCTGCTCGCGGGCAAGGTCGGCTGGCTGCCCACCCCGTAGGTCCTCAGGGGGAGGTGCGCAGCTCGCCGTCGATGACGGTGACCGCGTGGCCGGTCAGGAGCGTACGGTCGCCCGCGAGCCGGACCCGGACCAGGCCCTGGCGGGCGCCGCCCTGGAGGCCGGTCATCTCCGTGCGGCCGGTGCGCGCCGCCCAGAACGGGGCGAGGGCGGTGTGGGCGCTGCCCGTGACCGGGTCCTCGTCGATGCCGAAGGCGGGGAAGAAGCCGCGGCTGACGAAGTCGTAGCCGCGGGCGGGGTCCTCGGCGGGGGCCGTGACGATCACCCCGCGGCGGGCGTAGCCGCGCAGGACCGCGTGGTCGGGGGCCAGCTCGCGCACGGCCCGCTCGTCGGCCAGTTCCACCACCAGGTCGCCGATGTGCGCGGAGGTGTCGTGGACCGACTTGATCTCGGCGCCGAGTGCGCGGGCGATCGCCGGGTCCGGGTCGACGGGGGTCAGGGAGGAGGTGGGGAAGTCCATGGTGACGGTGCCGTCCTCGGCGACCGCGGCCGTGAGGATGCCGCACCGGGCGGTGAAGCGGATCAGGCCCGAGGCGAGGCCGCTGGTGGCCAGGGCGTGCGCGGTGGCGAGGGTGGCGTGGCCGCACATGTCGACCTCGCCCTTGGGGGTGAACCAGCGCAGCGCCCAGTCGGCGTCCCCGCCGGGCGGCAGCGGGTGGGCGAAGGCGGTCTCGGAGAGGTTGACCTCCGCGGCGACCTGCTGGAGCCAGGCGTCCGGGGGGAACGGGCCGTCGAGGAGGAGGACCCCTGCGGGGTTCCCGTGGAAGGGGCGGTCGGTGAAGGCGTCGATGATTCGGATGCGCATGGACCGACCGTAGGGGGCCCGTTCGGACCCGCGCCAAGGCCAATCCGGGATGACTGGCCTCGGTCCGGGGTGCGGGGGGCGGGCGGTCAGGTCCGGGAGAGGGTGATCCCGTCGGCGGTGTGAGCGGTCACGGTCTGGTCGTTGCGGCTTCTTGGCCGGCGAACCTGGGCGGGCGAGGCGAGGAGTCGGGCCGCAGAGGCTTCCAGCTCAGCGCGAAGCACCTGCCGGCATTCCAGCGGTGCACACACCTCAAAGGCGAAGTTGCGAATCTCGCCGGACAAGAGCACTTGGAGGTACTCGGGTCCACCCGCTTCCTCACGGCCCAGCAGGATTTCGACGGTGAGCCGAGTACCGTCCGTGAGCCGGCGCGATCCGCTCTGTGGTTCGCTGTCAACCAGCATGAACCCCTTCTCATACCGGCCTTCGGGTGGACAGGCCAGCAGCCACTGGGCGAACGCGGCGGCCCGCGGTGCCCCACCCGTCAGTGTCGTGCGTCCGATGAAGTACGCGTCGAGGCACCAGGTACCGTCCGGATCCTTGCCGATCGCCAACCACAGGTCGTCAACGGGCCTGCCAGGGTAATGGCTGCCACGCCAGCCGAACCGAAACCCTGTCTCATCGTGCTCGCCGGGCACTGTCGACCCTTCTCTCTCCCCGAGCTGCGGTTGGCAGTCCACCTGACGCAAGCCGTCTGTCAACGAACATAGTCCGCCCAGGTCAGCGCATCGCCGGAGGCCCTGGTGGTGGTCGACGTCTGCGATAGTTTCCGATATATCGTTGACGCATCGCGATGGATCAGCGATAGTGAAACACGTCAAGCAATCACAGGGAGACGAAAGGAGCGCAGTGATGCGTTCACGCGGACAGCACGACCACGGACACGAGCACGGACGGGGTCACGGCCACTGCGGGCCGGACCGTCGGGAGGAGTTCAGGGGGCTGCGCGCGGCCTTCGGGCCGTTCGGGCCCGGCTTCGGCGGCGGGCCCTTCGGTGGAAGGGGCGGGCGCGGCGGCCCGCGCGGGAGGGCGCGGCGCGGCGACGTGCGCGCGTCCATCCTGGCGCTGCTCGCCGACCGGCCCATGCACGGCTACGAGATGATCCAGGAGATCGGCGAGCGCAGCGGCGGGGCGTGGAAGCCCAGCCCCGGCTCGGTCTACCCGACCCTGCAGCTGCTCGAGGACGAGGGGCTGATCAGCAGTGCGAGTGAGGGCGGCAAGAAGCTGTTCACGCTCACCGACACCGGCCGCACCGAGGCCGAGTCGGGCCCGGACGCCCCCTGGGCGGACGCCGGGCGCGGCTTCGACTTCGAGGCGATGCACGAGATCCGTGCCGCCGGCGTCGGCCTGATGGAAGCCTTCGGGCAGGTCTTCAAGACCGGCACGCCCGAGCAGCGGGAGAAGGCCCTCGCGGTCATCAACGACGCCCGCAAGAAGCTGTACCTGATCCTGGCCGACGAGCACTGACCGGCCCATGAATACGGCGCGCCCCGCGGGAGCTCCCGCG
>NZ_JBEZWL010000132.1:0-20287 GCF_040648015.1 Streptomyces sp. NPDC029216
GGTGCCGGGACCCGTGGGGGTCCCGGCACCCGCCGGTACGTTTCTGCTGGTGGGCGTCCCCGGCCGGGGGACCGGGACTAAATGTCCTCGTGGGCCACGGCGCGGCGTGCGTCGGCGTCCAGGACGCCCCAGCTGATCAGCTGCTCGGTGAGGACCGAGGGGGACTGGTCGTAGATGACGGCCAGGGTGCGCAGGTCGTCCTGGCGGATCGACAGCACCTTGCCGTTGTAGTCGCCGCGCTGGCTTTGGATGGTGGCGGCGTAGCGCTGGAGCGGGCCGGCCTTCTCGGCGGGCACGCCCGCCAGGCGCTCCAGGTCGAGGCGCAGCTTCGGCGGCGGCTCGGCGGCTCCGCCGGGGGTCGTGCCCGGCAGCAGCTCCTGGACCGGAACCCCGTAGAAGTCCGCCAGCTCGGCGAGGCGCTGGACGGTCACGGCGCGGTCCCCGCGCTCGTACGAACCGACCACCACGGCCTTCCAACGGCCCTGGGACTTCTCCTCGACTCCGTGGAGGGAGAGGCCCTGCTGGGTGCGGATGGCGCGGAGCTTGGCCCCGAGCTGTTTGGCGTATTCGCTGGACATAACGCTCCCGGACGCTGTGACGTGCGGCTCCGCCGCGCGGCTGGTAACTCACTGTGAGGTTACGCAGCGTTACGTGGATGCGTCAAGCCGAATGGTCATCGACGCCCTCGTACGAGGGGAAGCGCGCGGCCCCGGTGCGCGGACGCCGCCCCGGCCCTGGTACCGTGGGCGGCGTACATCAGACGTCCTTTAAGGTCCGTCCCGTGAGGCGGAGAAGGAGGTCCTCTTTCATGGACAGCCAGCTTTCCCAGGTCTCTCCCGATGAAGCGATGCGCCCCGTTCTGGAGGCGCAGGACATCGCCCGGGTGCTGACCCGTATCGCCCACGAGATCGTCGAACGCGCCAAGGGCGCCGACGACGTGGTGCTCCTCGGCATCCCCACCCGCGGTGTGTACCTCGCCCGCCGGCTGGCCGCCAAGCTCGACGAGATCACCGGGACGAAGATCCCGGTCGGCTCCCTCGACATCACCATGTACCGCGACGACCTGCGCCTGAAGCCCGCCCGGGCCATCGGCCGCACCGAGATCCCCGGCGACGACATCGACGGCCGTCTCGTGGTCCTCGTGGACGACGTCCTCTTCTCCGGCCGCACCATCCGGGCCGCCCTCGACGCCCTGGGCGACCTCGGCCGCCCCCGTGCCGTCCAGCTCGCGGTCCTCGTCGACCGCGGCCACCGCGAACTTCCGATCCGCGCCGACTACGTGGGCAAGAACCTGCCCACGTCGCTGCGGGAGACCGTCAAGGTCCAGCTCCAGGAGGAGGACGGCCGCGACGCCGTACTGCTCGGCCAGCGGACCGTCCAGGCAGCAGCGCAGTAGCCCACCCGGGTACGGGGCCCCTCTGCGGGGTCCGTGCCCCGGCCTGCCCTGCCCGCACCACCGTCAGCCCCGCCTGCCTGCCCTCCCGACTTACGGAGCACCCAGATGAAGCGCCACCTCATCTCGGCCGCCGACCTCACGCGCGACGACGCCGTCCTCATCCTCGACACCGCCGAGGAGATGGCCCGCGTCGCCGACCGGCCGATAAAGAAGCTGCCCACCCTGCGCGGCCGCACGATCTGCAACCTGTTCTTCGAGGACTCGACCCGTACCCGGATCTCCTTCGAAGCCGCCGAGAAGCGCCTCTCCGCCGACGTCATCAACTTCGCGGCGAAGGGCTCCAGCGTCTCCAAGGGCGAGTCCCTCAAGGACACCGCCCAGACCCTGGAGGCCATGGGCGTCGACGCCGTCGTCATCCGCCACCACGCCTCCGGCGCCCCCTACCGGCTCGCCAACTCCGGCTGGATCGACGCCCCGGTGATCAACGCCGGCGACGGCACCCACCAGCACCCCACCCAGGCCCTGCTCGACGCCTTCACCATGCGCCGCCGCCTGGTCGGCCGGGACGCCGGCCTCGGCAAGGGCCTCGACGGCCGCCGGATCACCATCGTCGGCGACGTCCTGCACAGCCGCGTGGCCCGCTCCAACGTCGACCTGCTGCACACCCTCGGCGCCGAGGTCACCCTGGTGGCCCCGCCCACCCTGGTGCCGGTCGGCGTCGAGAACTGGCCCTGCGAGATCTCGTACAGCCTGGACGAGGCGCTCCCGAAGTCCGACGCCGTCATGATGCTGCGCGTGCAGCGCGAGCGGATGAACGCCGCCTTCTTCCCGACCGAGCGCGAGTACTCCCGCCGCTACGGCCTGGACGCCGCCCGCATGGCGAAGATGCCCGAGCACGCCATCGTGATGCACCCCGGCCCCATGGTCCGCGGCATGGAGATCACCGCCGAGGTCGCCGACTCCGACCGCTGCACGGTCGTCGAGCAGGTCGCCAACGGCGTCTCGATCCGCATGGCCGTCCTGTACCTGCTGCTCGGAGGCTCCGAGCCCGCCGTCACCACCAGCACCCCCGCGCGCACCGAGGAGACCAAGTAACCATGAGCAAGATCCTTATCCGTGGCGCGAAGGTCCTCGGCGGCGACGTGCAGGACGTCCTGATCGACGGCGAGACCATCGCCGCCACCGCCCGGACGGGCGAAATCGACTGGAGTGGCCAGGACCTCTCCGCCGAGGGCGCCCAGGTGATCGAGGCCGCCGGCCAGATCCTCCTCCCGGGCCTCGTCGACCTCCACACCCACCTGCGCGAGCCCGGCCGCGAGGACTCCGAGACCGTCCTCACCGGCACCCGCGCCGCCGCCTCCGGCGGCTACACCGCCGTCTTCGCGATGGCCAACACCTTCCCGGTCGCCGACACCGCCGGCGTCGTCGAGCAGGTCTGGCGCCTGGGCAAGGAGTCCGGCTACTGCGACGTGCAGCCCATCGGCGCCGTCACCGTCGGCCTGGAGGGCAAGAAGCTCTCCGAGCTGGGCGCCATGCACGAGTCCGCCGCCCGCGTCACCGTCTTCTCCGACGACGGCAAGTGCGTCGACGACGCCGTGATCATGCGCCGCGCCCTGGAGTACGTGAAGGCCTTCGGCGGCGTCGTCGCCCAGCACGCCCAGGAGCCCCGCCTGACCGAGGGCGCCCAGATGAACGAGGGCGTCGTCTCCGCGGAGCTCGGCCTGGGCGGCTGGCCGGCCGTCGCCGAGGAGTCGATCATCGCCCGCGACGTCCTCCTCGCCGAGCACGTCGGCTCCCGCGTGCACATCTGCCACCTCTCCACCGCCGGCTCCGTCGAGATCGTCCGCTGGGCCAAGTCCCGCGGCATCGACGTGACCGCCGAGGTCACCCCGCACCACCTGCTCCTCACCGACGAGCTGGTCCGCTCGTACAACCCGGTCTACAAGGTCAACCCGCCGCTGCGCACCGAGCGCGACGTGATGGCCCTGCGCGAGGCGCTCGCCGACGGCACGATCGACATCGTCGCCACCGACCACGCCCCGCACCCGCACGAGGACAAGGACTGCGAGTGGGCCGCCGCCGCCATGGGCATGGTCGGCCTGGAGACCGCGCTCTCCGTCGTCCAGCAGACGATGGTGGAGACCGGGATGCTCGACTGGGCGGGCGTCGCCGACCGCATGTCCGTCGCCCCGGCCCGCATCGGAGGCCTGGCCCACCAGCACGGCCGGCCCGTCTCGGCAGGTGAACCCGCGAACCTGACCTTGGTCGATACCTCGTACCGTGGTCTCGTGGACCCCGCACACTTCGCCTCCCGCAGCCGCAACACGCCTTACGAGGGCCGTGAGCTGCCGGGGCGCGTCACTCACACCTTCCTGCGGGGCCGGGCAACGGTCGTGGACGGGAAACTCGCGTGACACCTGCAGTAATCCATCTGGCCGCCGAGGCCGCCGAACGACAGTCGGCGGAGGTGACGGACTGGGGTGCCCGCATCGCTTGGGTGGCCGGTCTGCTCGTCTTCATCGCGTTCGTGTACTGGCTGATGCGGCAGGGCTGGAAATGGCGCGGCACCCTGCAGAGCGATCTGCCGGAGCTGCCCGCCGCCCCCGGCGGTCTCCCCGCGCACCGGCTGGCCCTGACCGGCCGGTACCACGGGTCCACCACCGCCGGGCAGTGGCTCGACCGGATCGTCGCCCACGGTCTGGGGGTGCGCAGCCGGGTGGAGCTCACCCTCACCGACGCGGGCCTCGACGTGGTCCGTCCGGGTGCCACCGACTTCTTCGTACCGGCCTCGCAGCTGCGCGGCGCCCGCCTCGACAAGGGAATCGCGGGCAAGGTACTCACCGAGGGCGGTCTGCTCGTCGTCACGTGGGCGCACGGCGACACACTGATCGACTCCGGATTCCGCTCCGACCGCGCGGCCGAGCACGCCGCCTGGGTCGAGGCCATCAACTCCATGAACCAATCCATCACGACGGAAGGCGCCGAACGATGACGACCTCCACCAGGGGAGCGAAAGCTCCCGCCGTACTCGTCCTGGAGGACGGTCGGATCTTCCGCGGCCGTGCCTACGGCGCTGTGGGGGAGACCTTCGGCGAGGCCGTGTTCTCCACCGGCATGACCGGATACCAGGAGACCCTCACCGACCCGTCGTACCACCGGCAGGTCGTCGTGATGACCGCCCCCCACGTGGGCAACACCGGCGTCAACGACGAGGACCCCGAGTCCTCCCGCATCTGGGTCTCCGGCTACGTCGTGCGCGACCCCGCGCGCGTCCCGTCCAACTGGCGCTCGCAGCGCTCGCTGGACGAGGAGCTCGTCAAGCAGGGCGTCGTCGGCATCAGCGGCATCGACACCCGCGCCCTGACCCGCCACCTGCGCGAGCGCGGCGCCATGCGCGTCGGCATCTTCTCCGGCGAGGAGCTCGTCAACAGCGCGACCGAGGCGGCCCTGCTGGCGAAGGTCCAGGCCCAGCCGCAGATGAAGGGTGCGAACCTCTCCGCCGAGGTCGCCACCAAGGAGGCGTACGTCGTCCCCGCGATCGGCGAGAAGCGCTTCACCGTCGCCGCCGTGGACCTCGGCATCAAGGGCATGACCCCGCACCGGATGGCCGAGCGCGGCATCGAGGTGCACGTGCTGCCCGCCACCGCCACCGTCGAGGACGTGTACGCGGTCAACCCCGACGGCGTGTTCTTCTCCAACGGCCCGGGCGACCCGGCCACCGCCGACGGCCCCGTCTCCGTCATGCAGGGCGTCCTGGAGCGCAAGACCCCGCTCTTCGGCATCTGCTTCGGCAACCAGATCCTGGGCCGCGCGCTCGGCTTCGGCACCTACAAGCTGAAGTACGGCCACCGCGGCATCAACCAGCCGGTCCAGGACCGCACCACCGGCAAGGTCGAGGTCACCGCGCACAACCACGGCTTCGCCGTCGACGCGCCCCTCGACAAGGTCTCGGAGACCCCCTTCGGCCGCGCCGAGGTCTCCCACGTCTGCCTGAACGACAACGTCGTCGAAGGCCTCCAGCTGCTCGACCAGCCGGCCTTCAGCGTCCAGTACCACCCCGAAGCGGCCGCCGGCCCGCACGACGCCGCGTACCTCTTCGACCGCTTCGTTTCTCTGATGGAGGCCGAGCGTGCCTAAGCGCACCGATATCCAGTCCGTCCTGGTCATCGGCTCCGGCCCGATCGTCATCGGCCAGGCCGCCGAGTTCGACTACTCCGGTACCCAGGCCTGCCGCGTCCTCAAGGCCGAGGGCCTGCGGGTCATCCTGGTGAACTCCAACCCCGCGACGATCATGACCGACCCGGAGATCGCCGACGCCACGTACGTCGAGCCGATCACCCCCGAGTTCGTCGAGAAGATCATCGCCAAGGAGCGCCCCGACGCGCTCCTGCCCACCCTCGGCGGCCAGACGGCCCTGAACACGGCCATCTCCATGCACGCGCAGGGCGTGCTGGAGAAGTACGGCGTCGAGCTCATCGGTGCCAACGTCGAGGCCATCAACAAGGGCGAGGACCGCGACCTCTTCAAGGGCGTCGTCGAGGCAGTCAAGGCCAAGATCGGCTACGGCGAGTCCGCCCGCTCGGTCATCTGCCACTCGATGGACGACGTCCTCAAGGGCGTCGAGACCCTCGGCGGCTACCCCGTCGTCGTCCGCCCCTCCTTCACCATGGGCGGCGCCGGCTCCGGCTTCGCCCACGACGAGGACGAGCTGCGCCGCATCGCCGGCCAGGGCCTCACGCTCTCCCCGACCACCGAGGTCCTCCTGGAGGAGTCCATCCTCGGCTGGAAGGAGTACGAGCTGGAGCTGATGCGCGACACCAAGGACAACGTGGTCGTCGTCTGCTCCATCGAGAACTTCGACCCGATGGGCGTCCACACCGGCGACTCCATCACCGTCGCCCCGGCGATGACCCTCACCGACCGCGAGTACCAGCGGCTGCGCGACATCGGCATCGCGATCATCCGCGAGGTCGGCGTCGACACCGGCGGCTGCAACATCCAGTTCGCGATCAACCCGGACGACGGCCGCGTCATCGTCATCGAGATGAACCCGCGCGTCTCCCGCTCCTCCGCGCTCGCCTCCAAGGCCACCGGCTTCCCGATCGCCAAGATCGCCGCCAAGCTGGCCATCGGCTACACGCTGGACGAGGTCCCGAACGACATCACCGAGAAGACCCCGGCCTCCTTCGAGCCGAGCCTCGACTACGTCGTCGTCAAGGCCCCGCGCTTCGCCTTCGAGAAGTTCCCGCTGGCCGACGCCACCCTCACCACCACCATGAAGTCGGTGGGCGAGGCCATGGCCATCGGCCGCAACTTCACCGAGGCCCTCCAGAAGGCCCTGCGCTCCCTGGAGAAGAAGGGCTCGCAGTTCACCTTCGTCGGCGAGCCCGGCGACAAGGACGAGCTGCTGCGCGTCGCGGTCCGCCCGACCGACGGCCGCATCAACACCGTCATGCAGGCCATCCGCGCCGGCGCCACCCAGGAGGAGGTGTTCGAGGCCACCAAGATCGACCCGTGGTTCGTCGACCAGCTCTTCCTGATCAAGGAGATCGCCGACGAGCTCGCCTCCGTCGAGAAGCTGGAGCCCGAGCTCCTCGCCGAGGCCAAGCGCCACGGCTTCTCCGACGCCCAGATCGCCGAGATCCGCGGCCTGCGCGAGGACGTCGTCCGCGAGGTCCGCCACGCCCTCGGCGTCCGCCCGGTCTACAAGACGGTCGACACCTGCGCCGCCGAGTTCGCCGCGAAGACCCCGTACTTCTACTCGTCCTACGACGAGGAGTCCGAGGTCGCCCCGCGCACCAAGCCCGCGGTGATCATCCTGGGCTCCGGCCCGAACCGCATCGGCCAGGGCATCGAGTTCGACTACTCCTGCGTCCACGCCTCCTTCGCCCTCAGCGACGCCGGCTACGAGACCGTGATGGTCAACTGCAACCCCGAGACCGTCTCGACGGACTACGACACCTCCGACCGCCTGTACTTCGAGCCGCTGACGCTGGAAGACGTGCTGGAGATCGTCCACGCCGAGTCGCTGGCCGGCCCCATCGCCGGCGTCGTCGTCCAGCTCGGCGGCCAGACCCCGCTGGGTCTCGCCCAGGCCCTCAAGGACAACGGCGTCCCGGTCGTCGGCACCTCGCCGGAGGCCATCCACGCCGCCGAGGACCGCGGCGCCTTCGGCCGGGTCCTGGCCGAGGCCGGCCTGCCCGCCCCCAAGCACGGCACCGCCACCACCTTCGCGGGCGCGAAGGCGATCGCCGACGAGATCGGCTACCCGGTCCTCGTCCGCCCGTCCTACGTGCTCGGCGGCCGCGGCATGGAGATCGTCTACGACGAGACCCGCCTGGAGTCGTACATCGCGGAGTCGACCGAGATCTCCCCGACCCGCCCCGTGCTGGTCGACCGGTTCCTCGACGACGCCATCGAGATCGACGTGGACGCCCTCTACGACGGCGAGGAGCTCTACCTCGGCGGCGTCATGGAGCACATCGAGGAAGCCGGCATCCACTCCGGCGACTCGGCCTGCGCCCTGCCCCCGATCACCCTCGGCGGCTTCGACATCAAGCGCCTGCGCGCCTCCACCGAGGCCATCGCCAAGGGCGTCGGCGTCCGCGGCCTGATCAACATCCAGTTCGCGATGGCCGGCGACATCCTCTACGTCCTGGAGGCCAACCCGCGCGCCTCCCGGACCGTCCCCTTCACCTCGAAGGCGACCGCCGTCCCGCTCGCGAAGGCCGCCGCCCGCATCGGCCTCGGCGCCACCATCGCCGAGCTGCGCGCCGAGGGCATGCTCCCCAAGGAGGGCGACGGCGGCACCCTGCCGCTGGACGCGCCGATCTCCGTCAAGGAGGCCGTCATGCCGTGGTCGCGCTTCCGCGACATCCACGGCCGCGGCGTCGACACCGTCCTCGGCCCGGAGATGCGCTCCACCGGCGAGGTCATGGGCATCGACTCCGTCTTCGGCACGGCGTACGCCAAGTCCCAGGCCGGCGCCTACGGCCCGCTGCCGACCAAGGGCCGCGCCTTCATCTCGGTCGCCAACCGCGACAAGCGCTCGATGGTCTTCCCGGCCCGCGAGCTGGTCGCCCACGGCTTCGAGCTGCTGGCCACCTCCGGCACCGCCGAGGTGCTCAAGCGCAACGGCATCAACGCCACCGTCGTGCGCAAGCTCAGCGAGGGCGAGGGCCCGAACGGCGAGAAGACCGTCGTCCAGCTCATCCACGACGGCCAGGTCGACCTGATCGTCAACACCCCGTACGGCACCGGCGGCCGCCTCGACGGCTACGAGATCCGTACGGCGGCCGTGGCGCGCGGCGTCCCGTGCCTGACGACGGTCCAGGCGCTCGCCGCCGCCGTCCAGGGCATCGAGGCACTCGGCCGCGGCGAGGTGGGCGTGCGCTCCCTCCAGGAGCACGCCAAGCACCTGAACGCCTCCCGCGACTAGCAGCCCGTACGAAAGGGGGACACCGGCCACAGTGACCGGTGTCCCCCCTTTCATGAGTTCTTTCCGCGCGCA
Source organism: Streptomyces sp. NPDC029216 (assembly GCF_040648015.1). Classification (NCBI taxonomy): domain Bacteria; kingdom Bacillati; phylum Actinomycetota; class Actinomycetes; order Kitasatosporales; family Streptomycetaceae; genus Streptomyces; species Streptomyces sp. NPDC029216. Next base: position 8,907 of record NZ_JBEZWL010000132.1, read on the forward strand.
CAAGGGATTCAAGGGATAAATCGGACGATGTACAAACTGTTCTTCAACCTCGTCTTCAAGCGGATGGACCCCGAGCAGGCCCACTACCTGGCCTTCCGCTGGATCCGCCTGGCCGCCCGCACGCCGGTGCTGCGCACCTTCGTCGCCGCGGCCCTGGCGCCCCGCTACGAGGGGCTGCGCACCGAGGCCCTGGGCCTGCGCATGCACGGCCCCTTCGGGCTCGCGGCCGGCTTCGACAAGAACGCGGTGGCCATCGACGGCATGGCCATGCTCGGCTTCGATCACGTCGAGATCGGCACCGTCACCGGCCAGGCGCAGCCCGGCAACCCCAAGAAGCGGCTCTTCCGCCTGGTCCCCGACCGCGCGCTGATCAACCGCATGGGCTTCAACAACGAGGGCTCCGAGGCCGTCGCGGCCCGTCTGGCCGCCCGCAACCCGGTCTTCAAGACGGTGGTCGGCGTCAACATCGGCAAGACCAAGGTCGTGCCGGAGGCCGAGGCCGCCGCCGACTACGTGGTCTCCACCGAGCGCCTCGCCCGCCACGCCGACTACCTGGTCGTCAACGTCTCCTCGCCGAACACCCCGGGCCTGCGCAACCTCCAGGCCACGGAGTCCCTGCGCCCGCTGCTGACCGCCGTACGCGAGGCCGCCGACCGCTCGGTCACCGGCCGCCGCGTCCCGCTGCTGGTCAAGATCGCCCCCGACCTGGCCGACGAGGACGTGGACGCGGTCGCCGACCTCGCCCTGGAACTGGGCCTGGACGGCATCATCGCCACCAACACCACCATCGCGCGCGAGGGCCTGGGCCTGAAGTCCGACCCGGCCCTGGTCAAGGAGACCGGCGGGCTGTCCGGCGCCCCGGTCAAGGAGCGCTCCCTGGAGGTCCTGCGCCGCCTCTACGCCCGCGTGGGCGACCGGATCACCCTCGTCGGCGTCGGCGGCATCGAGAACGCCGAGGACGCCTGGCAGCGCATCCTGGCGGGCGCCACCCTGATCCAGGGCTACAGCGCCTTCATCTACGAGGGCCCGTTCTACGCCCGCGCCATCCACAAGGGCCTGGCCGCGCGCCTGGCCGCCAGCCCGTACGCGACCCTGGCCGAGGCCGTGGGCGCCGAGACCCGAAAGGCCGCCCAGTGACCTCCCAGACCCCCGTGACCCCCTTCGGTGCCCGTCTGCGCGCCGCGATGGACGCCCGCGGCCCCCTGTGCGTCGGCATCGACCCGCACGCCGCCCTGCTGGAGTCCTGGGGCCTGGCCGACGACATCGCGGGCCTGGAGCGGTTCTCCCGCACGGTCGTCGAGGCGCTCGCCGACTCGGTGGCGGTCTTCAAGCCGCAGGCGGCCTTCTTCGAGCGCTTCGGCTCGCGGGGCGTGGCCGTGCTGGAGCGGACCGTGGCCGACGCCCGGGCGGCCGGGACCCTGGTGGTCATGGACGCCAAGCGGGGCGACATCGGCTCCACGATGGCCGCGTACGCCTCCGCCTTCCTCGACCCGGCCTCCCCGCTGTTCTCGGACGCGCTCACGGTCTCCCCGTACCTGGGATACGGCTCGCTGAAGCCGGCCGTGGACCTGGCCCGCCGGTCCGGAGCCGGTCTGTTCGTGCTGGCCCTCACCTCCAACCCGGAGGGCGCCGAGGTCCAGCGGGCGGTGCGCGAGGACGGCCGTTCGATCGGGGCGACCATGCTGGCGCACCTGGCGGCGGAGAACGCCGGGGCCGAGCCGATGGGCTCCTTCGGCGCGGTGGTCGGCGCCACCCTGGGCGACCTGTCCTCCTTCGACCTGGACATCAACGGCCCCCTGCTGGCCCCCGGCATCGGCGCCCAGGGCGCGACCGCCGCGGACCTCCCGGCGGTCTTCGGCGCGGCCGTGGGCAACGTGGTCCCGAACGTTTCCCGAGGCGTTCTCAAGCACGGACCGGACGCGGCCGCCCTGAAGGCCTCGGCGAAGCGGTTCGCGGAGGAGATCCGCGAGGCCGTCGCGGTCTGATCCGGGGGTGACGGACCGGCGCGGAGCACGGGCTGACGAAAATCGAACGTCTTTCCCCGGACAAAACCGGGGTAGTTTGTCCGTGATGTACGGTTCAGTGGAGGCTGACCAGGACTTTTCGTCCGTTCTCGCTGACTGGAGCGGCCTTGGCCGCTAGTCTCCGACCAGAGTGAACGCGCAGCGAACGAGTTCCATCGCTGTTCGGGAGCTCGCTCGGCGTGGTGCCCGAGGGCTCCCCGCCGGTCCGTATCCGACAGTTCGACATCCGAGGTGACGTAGGCGTGGCTCTTCCGCCCCTTACCCCTGAACAGCGCGCAGCAGCGCTCGAAAAGGCCGCCGCGGCTCGCCGGGAGCGGGCCGAGGTGAAGAATCGACTCAAGCACTCCGGCGCCTCCCTCCACGACGTCATCAAGACGGGCCAGGAGAACGACGTCATCGGCAAGATGAAGGTCTCCGCCCTTCTGGAGTCGCTGCCCGGCGTCGGCAAGGTCCGCGCCAAGCAGATCATGGAGCGCCTCGGCATCTCCGAGTCCCGGCGTGTCCGAGGTCTCGGCTCCAACCAGATCGCCTCTCTGGAGCGTGAGTTCGGCGGTAGCGGCGCCTGAGGCGTCGCCCGAAGTTCTCCCGGCGTTCTCGGGCAGTCCCGAGAACCTGGATAATCGCTCTATGGCAGCAGAGGTTCGTCCGCGGCTGACCGTGCTCTCCGGCCCCTCGGGGGTCGGCAAGAGCACGGTCGTCGCGCATATGCGCAAGGTCCACCCCGAGGTCTGGCTCTCGGTGTCGGCCACCACCCGCAAGCCGCGGCCCGGTGAGCGACACGGAGTCCAGTACTTCTTCGTCAACGACGACGAGTTCGACAAGCTGATCGCCAATGGCGAGCTGCTGGAGTGGGCCGAATTCGCGGGCAACCGCTACGGCACACCGCGCGGCGCGGTACTGGAACGCCTCGACAACGGCGAACCGGTCCTGCTGGAGATCGACCTCCAGGGCGCCCGGCTCGTCCGCGAGTCGATGCCCGACGCCCAGCTGGTCTTCCTGGCCCCGCCGAGCTGGGACGAGCTGGTCCGCCGGCTCACCGGCCGGGGCACCGAGTCGCCCGAGGTCATCGAGCGGCGGCTCGACACCGCCAAGGTCGAACTCGCTGCCGGGTCGGAGTTCGACACCACCCTGGTCAACACCTCCGTCGAGGACGTAGCACGTGAGCTGCTAGCCTTGATGGCAGTTGTCTGATCTTTTATCCATCTTCGGAAGGTAGAGCGTGTCCTCTTCCATCGCCACGCCCGAGGGCATCATCAACCCGCCGATCGACGAGCTGCTCGAGGCCACGGACTCGAAGTACAGCCTCGTGATCTACGCGGCCAAGCGCGCGCGTCAGATCAACGCGTACTACTCGCAGCTCGGTGAAGGCCTGCTGGAGTACGTCGGTCCGCTCGTGGACACCCACGTCCACGAGAAGCCGCTCTCGATCGCCCTGCGCGAGATCAACGCGGGTCTGCTGACCTCCGAGGCCATCGAGGCCCCGGCCCAGTAAGGCTCGACATCATCACCACAGGCCCGGCAGCACGGCTGCCGGGCCTGTGGTGTGTCATAGGTAGGACGCAACCGATCACGGGAGAAGCAGTGGACAAGCCGAAGGTCGTGCTGGGGGTCAGCGGCGGGATCGCCGCGTACAAGGCGTGCGAGCTGCTGCGCCGGCTGACCGAGTCCGGGCACGAGGTGCGGGTGGTGCCCACGGCGGCCTCCCTGAACTTCGTCGGCGAGGCCACCTGGGCCGCGCTCTCCGGGAACCCGGCCTCCACCGAGGTGTGGGAGAGCGTCGACGAGGTGCCCCACGTGCGCATCGGGCAGAGCGCCGACCTCGTCGTGGTCGCCCCGGCCACCGCCGACATGCTGGCGAAGGCCGCCCACGGCCTGGCCGACGACCTCCTCACGAACACGCTGCTCACCGCACGCTGCCCGGTGGTCTTCGCCCCCGCGATGCACACCGAGATGTGGGAGCACCCCGCCACGCAGGAGAACGTCGCCACGCTGCGCCGCCGCGGCGCCGTGGTCATCGAGCCCGCCGTCGGGCGCCTGACCGGCAAGGACACCGGCAAGGGGCGGCTGCCCGACCCCGAGGAGATCTTCGAGGTCTGCCGGGCGGTCCTGGCCCGCGGGGCGGCCGCCCCCGACCTGGCCGGACGGCACGTGGTCATCAGCGCCGGCGGCACCCGCGAGCCCCTGGACCCGGTCCGCTTCCTCGGCAACCGCTCCTCCGGCAAGCAGGGCTACGCGCTGGCCCGCACCGCCGTGGCGCGCGGCGCCCGGGTCACCCTGGTCGCCGCCAACACCGCGCTGGCCGACCCGGCCGGGGCGGACGTCGTACGGGTGGGCACGGCCCTCCAGCTGCGCGAGGCGGTCCTCAAGGCGGCCGCCGACGCCGACGCCGTGGTGATGGCCGCCGCCGTGGCCGACTTCCGGCCCGCCGTGTACGCCGACGGCAAGATCAAGAAGCAGGAGGGGCGCGAGCCCGACCCCGTGGCCCTCGTGCGCAACCCCGACGTGCTCGCGGAGGTCTCCGCCGAGCGCGCCCGGGAGGGCCAGGTCGTGGTCGGATTCGCCGCCGAGACGGACGACGTCCTCGACAACGGCCGGGCCAAGCTCCGCCGCAAGGGATGTGACCTTCTCGTCGTCAACGAGGTCGGCGAGAGCAAGACCTTCGGATCCGAGGAGAACGAAGCCGTCATCCTGGCGTCCGATGGGAGTGAGGTGCAGGTTCCCTATGGTCCGAAGGAAGCCCTGGCGGACGTGATTTGGGACCAGGTCGCGCCGCGACTCGCAGCCCCGCACGGTCTCCGACGCGCCTGAGCGTCGCTCTTCTCGACGGGAAATCCGTGCGTCAGAATGGAGTGCCGCAGGTCACACGGCTCCCATAGGGCGAGACGGGTGGTCCGGCGAACGGTGGCGACCGATAAACTGCATCTGGAACGTGATCGGGCGCAGCCCCCGGTATCGTTCCGCCAAATGATCAGCCAGCAGCCGCTGCAACCCCAGGGAGCATTGTGTCCCGTCGTCTGTTCACCTCGGAGTCCGTGACCGAGGGTCACCCCGACAAGATCGCTGACCAGATCAGCGACACGATCCTCGACGCCCTCCTCGCCGAGGACCCGACCTCGCGCGTGGCCGTGGAGACCCTCATCACCACCGGCCTGGTGCACATCGCGGGCGAGGTGACGACGAAGGCGTACGCCCCGATCGCCCAGCTCGTCCGCGACAAGATCCTCGAAATCGGCTACGACTCCTCGAAGAAGGGCTTCGACGGCGCCTCCTGCGGCGTGTCGGTGTCCATCGGCGCCCAGTCCCCTGACATCGCGCAGGGCGTCGACACGGCCTACGAGTCCCGTGTCGAGGGTGACGAGGACGAGCTCGACAAGCAGGGCGCCGGCGACCAGGGCCTGATGTTCGGCTACGCCTGCGACGAGACCCCCGAGCTGATGCCGCTGCCGATCCACATCGCGCACCGGCTGTCGCGCCGCCTCTCCGAGGTCCGCAAGAACGGGACCATCCCGTACCTGCGCCCCGACGGCAAGACCCAGGTCACCATCGAGTACGACGGCGACAAGGCCGTCCGCCTCGACACGGTCGTCGTGTCCACGCAGCACGCCGCGGACATCGACCTGGACTCGCTGCTCGCCCCCGACATCCGCGAGTTCGTCGTCGAGCACGTGCTCGCGCAGCTCGTCGAGGACGGCATCAAGCTGGACACCGAGGGCTACCGGCTGCTGGTCAACCCGACCGGGCGCTTCGAGATCGGCGGCCCGATGGGCGACGCCGGTCTGACCGGCCGCAAGATCATCATCGACACCTACGGCGGCATGGCCCGCCACGGTGGCGGCGCCTTCTCGGGCAAGGACCCGTCGAAGGTGGACCGCTCCGCGGCGTACGCGATGCGCTGGGTCGCCAAGAACGTCGTCGCCGCCGGCCTCGCCGCGCGCTGCGAGGTGCAGGTGGCGTACGCGATCGGCAAGGCCGAGCCCGTCGGTCTCTTCGTGGAGACCTTCGGCACCGCCAAGGTCGACGTCCAGAAGATCGAGGACGCCATCGGCGAGGTCTTCGACCTCCGCCCGGCCGCCATCATCCGCGACCTGGACCTGCTGCGCCCGATCTACGCGCAGACCGCCGCCTACGGCCACTTCGGCCGCGAGCTCCCCGACTTCACCTGGGAGCGCACGGACCGCGTCGACGCCCTGCGCGCCGCCGCCGGCCTGTAAGCGGTAGCAGAACGACGCGAACGGCCCCGGACCACCACGGTCCGGGGCCGTTCGCTGTCGGTGCCCTTTGGTAAGAATGCTGGTGTGAGCAGCGAGAACGAACCCGACGCAGACGGTCCCGGCGGCCCGCCGCAGCAGCTCGCGCTCATCCGGGAGATGGTCGCCGAGGCGAAGGCCAAGGCGCCCAAGGCCAAGCCGCGGACCTGGCGCGGCGCCGCCCTCGCCGAGGAGCTGCCGGTGGCCCGGGTCCTCGTGAACAAGGGCGTGCTCCACCTCGACCGGCTCTTCGACTACGCCGTCCCCGCCGAGCTCTCCGAGACCGCCCTGCCCGGCGTCCGCGTCCGGGTCCGTTTCGGGGCCGGCGCCCACCGGGTGCACGGCGGCCGGCGGGAGGGCGGCGGGCTCATCGACGGGTTCATCGTCGAGCGGCGGGCCGAGTCCGACTACGAGGGGGCGCTCGCCGCCCTCGCCCAGGTCGTCTCGCCCGAGGTGGTCCTCGGCCCCCGGATGCTCGCCCTCGCCCGCGCCGTCGCCGACCGGTACGCGGGCAGCCTGGCCGACGTGCTGCAGCTCGCCCTGCCCCCGCGCAACGCCCGCGCCGAGGCCAAGCCCTCCCCGGACCCGCTGCCCCCGCCGCCCGTGCCCGAGCCCGGCGGCTGGGCCCGCTACGGCGCCGGGCCGGCGTTCCTGCGCGCCCTGGCCGGCGGGGGCACCCCCCGCGCGGTGTGGACCGCCCTGCCCGGACCCGGCTGGGCCGACGAGCTGGCCCGGGCCATGGCCGCCACCCTCGCCTCCGGACGCGGCGCCCTCGCCGTCGTCCCCGACGGACGTACGGCCGCCCGGGTCGACTCCGCCCTCACCGCCCTGCTCGGCGAGGGGCGGCACGCCCTGCTGACCGCCGAGTCGGGGCCCGAGAAGCGCTACCGGGAATGGCTCGCGGTCAGCCGCGGCTCGGTACGGGCCGTGGTCGGCACCCGGGCCGCGATGTTCGCCCCCGTACGGGACCTCGGGCTGGTCGCGGTCTGGGACGACGGCGACTCCAGCCACAGCGACGACCACGCCCCCTTCCCGCACGTCCGCGAGGTGCTGGAGCTGCGCGCGGTCTCCGACGGCTGCGGCTTCCTCGCCGGCGGCACCAGCTGCACCGTCGAGGCCGCCCAGCTCGTCGAATCCGGCTGGGCCCGGCCGCTGGTCGCCGACCGGGAGACGGTGCGCGCCGCCGCCCCCCGCATCCGCACCGTCGGCGACGAGCTGCTGGCCCGTGACGGGGCCGCCCGCGCGGCGCGGCTGCCGAGCCTGGCGTGGGAGACCGTACGGGAGGGGCTCAAGAGCGGGCCCGTACTGGTCCAGGTGCCCCGGCGCGGGTACGTGCCCCGGCTGGCCTGCGAGCGCTGCCGGACCCCGGCCCGCTGCACCGTGTGCGCCGGCCCGCTGGAGGCTCCCGACGAGCGGGACCTGCACTGCGGCTGGTGCGGGCGGGGCGAGCCGGCCTGGCACTGCGAGGAGTGCGGTTCGTTCCGGCTGCGGGCCCAGGTGGTGGGTGCGCGGCGGACCGCCGAGGAGCTGGGCCGGGCCTTCCCGGCCGTGCCGGTACGGACCTCGGGGCGCGACCACGTCCTGGACGAGGTGCCGGACCGCCCGGCGCTCGTGGTGTCCACCCCGGGCGCCGAACCGGTCGCGGCGGGCGCCGGGTACGCGGCGGCGCTGCTGCTGGACGGCTGGGCGATGCTGGGCCGGCCCGACCTGCGGGCGGGGGAGGAGGCGCTGCGCCGCTGGATCGCGGCCGCGTCGCTGGTCCGCGGGGACGGCCAGGTCGTGGTGGTCGCCGAGCCGACGCTGCGGCCGGTCCAGGCGCTGGTGCGGTGGGATCCCGTGGGGCACGCGGTACGGGAGCTCGCGGAGCGGGCCCAGCTGGGTTTCCCTCCGGTGTCCCGGATGGCGGCCGTGGCGGGGCGGGCGGAGGCGCTGGAGGCCTTCCTCGCCGCCGCCGTGCTGCCGCCGGACGCGGAGGTCCTGGGTCCCGTCCCGCTGCCGGGGCGGCGGGGGGAGGCGTCTCTGGGGGAGCGGGCTCTGATCCGGGTTCCCCCGGGCAGCGGGGCGGCGCTGGCCGCCGCGCTGAAGTCGGCCCAGGCCGCGCGGATGGCCCGGGGGGTCCCGGCGGCGGAGGCGGTGCGGGTCCGCATCGACCCGCCGGACATCGGCTGACGCCGGGCGTCGTCTGCGGGCCGTGGCCGCTGCGCGGGGCGAGGTCCCCTGCCCGCCCTTCCTCCCCCAGCTACAGCTGGGAGGTGCCCCCAGTTCCCAGGGGCGCTGCCCCTGACCCCGTACGGGCGCTGCGCGCCCGCCGGCGTTTGAGGCGGAAGGGCGGGTAGGGGAAAGCCCCGCAGGGCCGCCCCCCGGAGGAGGGGCGGCGGGGCTGCGGGGCGGGGCCGTCGGGGGTCGGCGTCCCGGCGGCGGGGGCGGGGTCAGCCGTTGCGGGGGCCGGGGAAGGCCGACTGGCGGGCAGCGGCGGCCGGCACCGCCGGCGCGGGCTGCGACTCCTCGCGCACCGGCTGCGGCGGTACCGAGCGGGCCGCCGGGATGGTGGGCAGGGGGCCCAGCGTCCGGGTGGCGGCGCCCTCGGCCATCGGCTCGGCCGCCTCGGCCGCCTGCGCGCGCCGGGCCCCGTAACGGCGGTGCACGGCCTGCTTGGTGACGCCGAGCGCCGACCCGACCGCGTCCCAGGAGAAGCCGAGGGAGCGGTCGAAGTCCACCGCCGCGGTGACGAGCGTCTCGACGCTGTCGCGCAGCTCCTGCGCGAGGCGGACGGTGGGCGCGGGCGCCCTGCCGTAGACGACGAAGCCCGTGGAGGGCCCGGAGCGGCGCGGGCGGTACACGTTGCCGAGCTGGGCGGTGAGCGTGCGCAGTGCGTCCACCTGCCGGCGAACCCGCTCGATGTCCCGCACCAGGAGGTGCAGACTGGCCCGTGCTTGGGCGTCATGGGTGGCGTGGTCGGCCATGGAGAAGCCTCTCGAACCGGTGCTGAAGAGCGGATCGGGCCGCAGACACCGTTCAGAATCGCGGCCCGTTTCGGTCAATCTCTCTTGACCAACGCGCCAACGTGCGCCCAGGTCACGCCCTGGGGGCGTGTCGGCATATGCGAGAGGCGCGTGTGTGTGCGTACGCCCCCGATCCCGCAGGTGGGCCCGGGGGACCACGCCCCCTAGACTGGACCGTTGCTGACGCCGAGATAGCGAGGTAGGACCCCAGTGAAGCTCGTCTTCGCAGGCACCCCCGAGGTCGCCGTGCCCGCCCTGGACGCCCTCATCGCCTCCGGGCGGCACGAGGTCGCGGCCGTCGTCACCCGGCCCGACGCACCGGCCGGACGCGGCCGCCGGCTGGTCGCCAGCCCGGTCGCCGAGCGCGCCGAGGAGGCCGGCATCGAGGTCCTCAAGCCGGTCCGCCCGCGCGACCCGGAGTTCCAGGAGCGGCTGCGCGAGATCGCACCCGACTGCTGCCCGGTCGTCGCCTACGGCGCCCTGATCCCCAAGAGCGCGCTCGACATCCCCGTCCACGGCTGGGTCAACCTGCACTTCTCGCTGCTGCCCGCCTGGCGCGGTGCCGCCCCCGTCCAGCAGTCGATCATGGCCGGCGACCAGGTCACCGGGGCCTCCACCTTCCGCATCGAGGAAGGGCTCGACACCGGTCCGGTCTTCGGGATCCTCACCGAGGAGATCCGCCCGACCGACACCAGCGGCGACCTGCTGACCCGCCTCGCCTTCGCCGGGGCCGGACTGCTGACCGCGACCATGGACGGCATCGAGGACGGCACCCTGCGCGCCGTCGAGCAGCCCGCCGAGGGCGTCTCCCTCGCGCCGAAGATCACCGTCGAGGACGCCCGCATCGACTGGAACGCCCCCGCGCTGCGCGCCGACCGCGTCGTGCGCGGCTGCACCCCGGCACCGGGCGCCTGGACCGTCTTCCGCGGCGAGCGCCTCAAGCTGATCTCCGTCGGGCTCGTCACCGACCGCACGGACCTCGCGCCCGGCGTGCTGGCCCCGGCCAAGAACAACGTCTACGTCGGCACCGGCTCGCACGCCGTCGAGCTGCTCTGGGTGCAGCCGCAGGGCAAGAAGCCGATGAAGGGCGCCGACTGGGCCCGCGGGGTGCGCATCGCTCCCGGCGAGCGCCTGGGCGGGGCCGACGTAGGCTGATTCCATCCGCGCCCCGCGGACGGGGCGCCCGTGAGTACCCCGTCACACCGCAGTACCCCGTAGCACCTCGTACCTCCGGAGCACCTTCCACGTGAGCGAAAAGTCCCCCCAGCCCCGTCGCAGCCCCGCCGCGGGCGGCCGGCCGGCCAAGCCCTACCGCCGGCCCCAGAAGGACCCCGTCCGGCTGCTGGCCTTCGAGGTGCTGCGGGCGGTGGACGAGCGCGACGCGTACGCGAACCTCGTCCTGCCCCCGCTGCTGAAGAAGGCCCGCCAGAACGAGTCGTTCCAGGCGCGCGACGCCGCCCTGGCCACCGAGCTGGTCTACGGGACCCTGCGCCGCCAGGGCACGTACGACGCGATCATCTCGGCCTGTGTCGACCGGCCGCTGCGCGAGGTGGACCCGCCGGTCCTGGACGTGCTGTCCCTGGGCGCGCACCAGCTCCTCGCCACCCGCATCCCCACGCACGCCGCGGTGTCCGCGAGCGTGGAGCTGGCCCGGGTGGTGCTCGGCGACGGTCGGGCGAAGTTCGTGAACGCCGTCCTGCGCAAGATCGCCGCCCATGACCTGGACGGCTGGCTGGAGCGGGTCGCGCCGCCGTACGAGGAGGACGCCGAGGAGCACCTCGCCGTCTACCACTCCCACCCCCGCTGGGTGGTCAGCGCGCTGTGGGACGCCCTGGGCGGCGGCCGCGCCGGGATCGAGGACCTCCTGGAGGCCGACAACGAGCGGCCCGAGGTCACGCTGGTGGCCCGGCCGGGCCGGTCCACGACCGAGGAACTGGTGGAGGCGCTCGGCGAGGAGTCGGCGCTGCCGGGCCGCTGGTCCCCGTACGCCGTCCGGATGGCCGAGGGCGGCGAGCCGGGCGCGCTGGAGGCGGTCCGCGAGGCGCGCGCCGGCGTGCAGGACGAGGGCCGCCGCCAGGGCCAGGGCCACCAGCTGGCTGCCCTCGTCC
>NZ_JBEZWL010000133.1:0-20266 GCF_040648015.1 Streptomyces sp. NPDC029216
GACAAACACGACAACGCATCCCTGCCTCACCGAACCGAAACCCACTCCCACCAGCGGAAAGCCAACGATCACGTTCGATAAGACAACAGGTTCTGAGCAGGACCACTCTGGGCGGGACCGCCCTCGGGGACCGCCTTGGGCCAACGGCCCGCTCCGAACGAGGCTGCGCCGAACCGAGCTGGGCCCACCCGCCTGCACCGAACCAGGCTGGGCTGGACAGGACGGGACGGACCAGGCTGGGCCGAACCAGGCTGGGCCGGACCAGGCTGGACGGGACCAGACGGAACCGGACCCGCCCGGGCCGGGCCGGCTGCACGGGACCGGGCTGGGCGGGACCGGCTAGGCGGGACCAGGCTGGGCCGAACCCGCCCCGGCCGGACCGGCGAGGCCGGAGCGGCCTACGTCAGGCCGAACTGGCCCGCGCGGGTGCCCAGGACGAACTTGCGCCATCCCCTCGGGGGGAAGATCAGTGACGGGTCGTCGGGGCGGTCGCTGTCGCGCATCGCGATGAAGCCCTCCACGAAGGCGACCTGGACCTCGCCCACGCCCCGGCTGCCCGGCTGCCACTCCGCCCCGCTGAGATCGAGCTCGGGCCTTTCCCGGCGTGCGAGGGTCCGTCCAGTCGTGCTGTCGGCCATCTGCCTGCACCTCCCGTTACGTCGTCCGGCGGCCCAGGGTAGCCATCGCGGCGCGTACCGCACAGACCACGGCGCGTCACCCGTGGCCGTGCGGCGCGGGCCGCCCGGTCAGCTGCTCGGGGGTTCGGCCCCCACCAGCCACATGGCGAAGAACTGGGCGCCGCCGCCGTACGCGTGCCCCATGGCCCGGCGGGCCCCGGGCACCTGGTGCTCCCCGGCCAGGCCGCGGACCTGGAGGGCCGCCTCCGCGAAGCGGATCATGCCGGAGGCGCCGATCGGGTTGGTGGACAGTACGCCCCCGGAGGGGTTCACGGGGAGGTCGCCGTCGAGTTCGGTGACCCCGGCCTCGGTGAGCTTCCAGCCCTCGCCCTCCTGCGCGAAGCCCAGGTTCTCCAGCCACATGGGCTCGTACCAGGAGAAGGGGACGTACATCTCGACCGCGTCGATCTCCCGGCGCGGGTCGGTGATCCCCGCCTGCCGGTAGACGTCGGCGGCGCAGTCCTTGCCGGCCTGCGGGGAGACGAAGTCCTTGCCCGCGAACAGCGTCGGCTCGCTGCGCATCGCGCCGCCGTGCACCCATGCCGGGGGCCGTGGCGAACGGGCCGCGCCCGCCCGGTCGGTGAGGACCATCGCGCAGGCCCCGTCCGAGGACGGGCAGGTCTCGGAGTAGCGGATCGGGTCCCAGAGCATGGGCGAGGCCTGGACCTTCTCCAGGGTGATGTCGTGCTCGTGCAGGTGCGCGTACGGGTTCTTCAGCGCGTTGCGCCGGTCCTTGTACGCGACGAGCGAGCCCACCGTGTCGGGGGCGCCGGTGCGCCGCATGTACGCGCGCACGTGCGGGGCGAAGAACCCGCCGGCACCCGCCAGCAGCGGCTGCTGGAAGGGGACGGGGAGGGAGAGCCCCCACATGGCGTTCGACTCGGACTGCTTCTCGAAGGCCAGGGTCAGGACGGTGCGGTGGACGCGGGCGGCGACGAGGTTGGCGGCGACGAGTGCGGTGGAACCGCCGACCGAGCCGGCCGTGTGCACGCGGAGCATCGGCTTGCCGACGGCGCCGAGGGCGTCGGCGAGGTAGAGCTCCGGCATCATCACGCCCTCGAAGAAGTCGGGGGCCTTGCCGATGACGACCGCGTCGATGTCCGCCCAGGTCAGCTCCGCGTCGGCGAGGGCGCGGACGGCCGCCTCGCGGACCAGGCCGGCGAGGGAGACGTCGTGGCGGGCGGCGACGTGCCGGGTCTGGCCGACGCCGACGACGGCCACCGGCTCCTTGGCGACCGTCCCCGAGGTCCCCGTCGTCCCCGATGTGCTCATGCTCGGTCCCCTTCCAGGACGGCGACCAGGTTCTGCTGGAGGCAGGGGCCGGAGGTGGCGTGGGCGACGGCCCGGTCGGACTCGCCGCGGTGGATCCGGGCGGCGGCCTCGCCGATGCGGATCAGGCCGGCGGCCATCACGGGGTTGGCGGCGAGGGCGCCGCCGGAGGGGTTGACGGTCACGTCCTCGCCGAGGCCGAGCGCCTTGCGCAGGACGACCTCCTGGGAGGAGAACGGCGCGTGCAGCTCGGCCGTGTCCACCGGGGCGTCGAAGAGCCCGGCCCGCTCGGCGGCGGTCCGGGTGGACGGGGAGTCGGTGAGGTCGCGCAGGCCCAGGCCGTGGGCCTCGATGCGGTGGTCGATGCCGGTGATCCAGGCGGGCCGCTCGCACAGCCGACGGGCGGTGTCGCCGGCGGCGAGGATGATGGCGGCCGCGCCGTCGCCGATGGGCGGGCAGTCGCCGGTGCGCAGCGGGGCCACCTGGTAGCCGCCCTGCGGGACGGCTCCGCGGAGCTGGGCGTGCGGGTTGCCGGTGGCGGCGGCCCGGCTGCGGGCGCCGATGGCGGCGAGGGCCCGTTCGTCGGTCTCCCCCGCGTCGATGAGCGCCTGGGCCTGGAGGGCGGCCAGGGCCACGGAGTCGGGCCACAGGGGGGCGAGGTAGTACGGGTCGAGCTGGCGGGTGAGGACGTCGCGCACGGAGCCCGGGGAGGACTTCCCGTACGCGTAGACGAGCGCGGTGTCCGCCTCGCCGGTCTGGATCTTGACCCAGGCCTCGTAGAGCGCCCAGGCGCCGTCCATCTCGACGTGCGACTCGGAGATCGGCGGCCAGGCGCCGACGCCGTCGAGGGTCATGGTGAAGGAGAAGGCCCGGCCGGCGAGGTAGTCGCTGGAGCCGGAGCAGGTGAAGCCGATCTCGCCGGTCTTCAGGCCGGTGGCGGCCAGCACCCGGTGCAGGACCGGCATGACCATCTCGACTTCGCTGAGTTCGTCGGTGCGGCGCAGGTGGTCGCTCTGGGCGAAGGCGACGACGGCCACCTCGCGGGCGTAGGCGGGCATCAGATGAGCTCCTTGTACGCGTCGTAGTCCGCGTCCGGCTCGCCGGTGGGGCGGTAGTGGTCGGGGTAGCGGCCGCCCTCGGTCCACACCGGTTCGACGCGCAGGCCCATGCGGACCTGGTCGTACGGGATGCCGCCGATCCGGCCGTGGAGGGCGAGGCCGGCGCCGTCGAGGGCGATGTGGGCGTAGACGTAGGGGACTTCGATGTCGAGGTTCTTCGCCTTGATGTTGACGATGCAGAAGGTGGTGACCGTGCCGGCCGGCCCGACCTCGACCCGGTCGGTGGTGGCGACCCCGCAGGTGGGGCAGGCGCCGCGCGGGGGGACGTAGACCTTGTGGCAGGAGGGGCAGCGCTCGCCGACGGTCCGCCGCTCGGAGAGGGCGTTGATGTAGGCGGTCTGGGCGCGGCCGGGGCTGTACGTGTAGTCCAGGCGGGCTTCGGCGACGATGCCGGTGACGGGGTCGGCGAAGACCCCGTCGTGCGGGCCGGCGGCGGACGTCCCGTCCTCCCCGTGGCCCTGGTCCTGGTCCTGTTCCTCGTCCTCGTACGGCTCGAAGCAGGCGATGTCGGTGATCGCCCCGGTGCGTTCGGCCGCCCAGCGCACGCGGACCCGCATGCCGGTGCGCACGGCGTCGGGGCCGGGGGCGTCCAGGGCGTGCAGGAGGGCTGTGTCGGCGCCGTCGAGCCTGACCAGCGCCCAGGCGAAGGGGGTGCCGAGGGGCTGGTGGGGGCGGGGCTCGGCGTTCCAGGCCCAGGTGGTGACGGTCCCGGTGGGCGCGACCTCGACGAGCTCGCGGAGCTCCTCGGCGGTGGCGGGGTCGTACTCGACGGGCGGCACCATGACCTGGCCGCCGGAGGTCTTGACACCGAGGACGACGCCTTCCCGGAGCCCGGTGAGGAAGGCGCTCTGGACGGGCCCGAGGGACCGGGTGAAGGGGAACTCGACGACGAGGGGCGCCCGCAGCACCTCGGGCGGGGACGCGGCTGCTGTCATGGGGGTCTCCGATGTTCGCAACGGTCAGAACACGTGCACGTCCGGGCGGCGGCCGTGTCCAGGCCCGCCGGCGTTCGAGGCGCGGGGCCCGGGCAGAGCCCCGGCAACGGCCCCGCACCGGCACTCGACCCGCCACCGACGGCGGACCGCCCCTCCGGAACGGTCCAGGCCCGAGGCCGAGCGCCGGACTGCGACGGGTCCCGGGCGCTGCCCCGGGCCGCCCGGGGGTCCGGGGCAGAGCCGAGGGCCAGGGCAAAGCCGAGGGCCAGGGCGAAGCCGGGACCCGAGGCAAAGCCAGGGCCCAGGGCAAAGCCAGGGCCCGGGCCCGCCCCGGGGAACGGTGGAAGGGCGGGCAGGGGACCGCCCCGCAGGGCCGCCGCCGGCGCCCCGCGGTGCGGCCGGCGCCTACGTCCGCCGGTACACCGGCGCCCGTTTCTCCGCGAACGCCCGCGCCCCCTCCTTCGCGTCGGCGGTGTCGAAGACCGGCCAGCCCCGGGCCAGTTCGGCCGCCAGCCCGTCCGTCTCCGTCATCTCGGCCGTCTCGTAGACGGAGGCCTTCACCGCCTCCACCGCCAGCGGCCCGCACGCGTTGATCCGCTCGGCGATCTCCAGGGCCGCCTCCAGCGCCGTCCCGTCGGGCACCACCCGCCCCACGAGCCCGATCCGCGCCGCCTCCTCCGCCGAGTACGGGCGTCCGGTCAGCAGCATCTCCAGCGCGTGCGTGCGCGGGACCTGCCGGGGCAGCCGTACCGTGGAGCCGCCGATCGGGAACAGGCCCCGCTTGACCTCGAAGAGCCCGAAGGTGGCCCCGGCGGCGGCGACGCGGATGTCCGTGCCCTGGAGGATCTCGGTTCCGCCGGCCACGCAGTAGCCCTCCACCGCCGCGATCACCGGCTTGCGCGGCCGGTGGTGACGGAGCATCGCCTTCCAGTGGAGGTCGGGATCGGCCTTGAGCCGGTCCCGGTACTGGTCTCCCGCCATGCCCTTCCCGGCCAGCGCCTTGAGGTCCATCCCGGCGCAGAAGTCCCCGCCCGCGCCCGTGAGGACCACCGAGCGGATCCCGTCGTCCGCGTCCGCCTCCAGCCAGCCGTCGTACAGCCCCACGAGCAGGGGAAGCGAGAGCGCGTTCTTCGCCTCCGGCCTGTTCATGGTGAGCACCAGCGTGGCGCCCCGGCGGTCCACGGTGAGGTGTTCCGTCCCACCCATTGCCGTCCTCCCGTCTCCAGACCTAGAACAGGTTGCAGGAGGGCCGGGTGCAGTACAAGGGTTTTCTGACGCCCAGTCAGTTTTCTTGCCACGCACCCTTCCCAGTTGGGCCGGGCGACGCTCTAATGACCGCCGAGCAGCCCAGCCGCCCGGCCCGGGGTCAGGAGGAGGAACGGTGGAGTACAACCTTGCCGACCTGTTCGAGTCGGTGGTGGACGTGGTCCCTGACCGCGAGGCCCTGGTGTACGTGGACCACCCCGGGACCGGCGCCGAGCGGCGCCTGACGTACGCGCAGCTGGACGCGGCCGCGAACCGCGTCGCGCACCACCTCGCCGACAGCGGCCTGGTGCCCGGCGAGCACGTGGGGCTGCACCTCTACAACGGCGTCGAGTACCTGCAGACCGTACTGGCCTGCCTCAAGGCGCGCCTCGTCCCGGTGAACGTCAACTACCGGTACGTGGAAGAGGAGTTGGTCTACCTCTACAACGACGCCGACCTCGCCGCGCTCGTCTTCGAGGGCGAGTTCACGGAGCGGGTCGCGGCCGCGCTTCCGCAGACGCCGGCGCTGCGCCACCTGATCCGCGTCGGCGCGACGCCCCCCGGCGCGCCGGAGCAGGCGATCGCGCCGGTGGCGTACGAGGACGCCGAGGCGGCCGGGTCCCCGGAGCGCGGGTTCCCGCCGCGCAGCCCGGACGACCTGTTCATCATCTACACCGGCGGCACGACCGGCATGCCCAAGGGGGTCATGTGGCGGGCCGAGGACCTGTTCTTCGCCGGGCTGTTCGGCGGCGAACCCTCGGGAGAGCCGGTCAAGCGGCCCGAGGAACTGGCGGAGCGGGTCGCGGCGCGCGGCGCGGGGCTCACCTTCTTCCCGGCTCCCCCGCTGATGCACGGTACGTCGACGCTGACCTCGTTCATCGCCTTCAACTACGGGCAGCGGGTGGTGATCCACCGCAAGTACGCTCCCGAGGAGGTGCTGCGCACCATCGAGAAGGAGAAGGTGTCGAGCGTCTCGCTGGTGGGCGACGCGATGCTGCGGCCGCTGATCGACGCCCTGAACGGGCCGCTGCAGGGGACGGACCTGTCCTCGCTGTTCAGCGTGTCCTCGTCGGGGGCGATCATGTCGGAGTCGGTGCGGGCCGAGTTCCAGCGGCTGGTGCCGAACGTGGTGCTGCTGAACAACTTCGGTTCGTCCGAGTCGGGTTCGAATGGGCGGGCCACGGACGACTCCGGCCCGGAGAAGGGATTCCGGCTCCAGGTCAACGACCGTACGCAGGTGGTGGACCCCGTGACGCACGAGCCGGTGGCGGTGGGTGTGCCGGGACGCCTCGCGCAGCGCGGGCACGTCCCGCTGGGCTACTACAACGACCCGGTGAAGACGGCGGAGACCTTCTTCCAGAAGGGCTCCGAGCGGTGGGTGCTGCTCGGTGACATGGCGACGGTCGACGAGGAGGGCATCGTCACGGTCCTCGGGCGCGGTTCGCAGTGCATCAACACGGGTGGCGAGAAGGTGTATCCGGAGGAGGTCGAGCAGGCGCTGAAGTCCCATCCTGACGTGTACGACGCCCTGGTCGCGGGCGTCCCGGACCCGGTCTGGGGCAGCCACGTGGCGGCGGTGGTCCAGGTCCGGGCGGGCGCGCCGGAGCCCTCGCTGGAGGAGATCCAGCGCCACTGCCGCACGCGGCTGGCGGGGTACAAGATCCCGCGCCAGCTGGTGATCACCCCGGCCGTCCAGCGCTCCCCGAGCGGCAAGGCGGACTACCGCTGGGCGAAGGCGGTGGCCACGGAGGCTGACGCCGGGGCGTGAGCACCCCCTGAGCCCCTCCGCCCCCAGGGCCCCCACGGCCGCCGTACGCACCACACCTCCGTGGCAGCGCGAGGTTCCGGGGGCTCTGAGGGCGGGGCGGGATCAGGTCCCGGTGGACAGGAAGCGCTCCACGCGGGCCGCGAACCACGGGGCGTCGTCCAGCCACGGGAAGTGTGCGGCGCCCCGCTGGACGTCGGCGGTCCCGTGCGGCAGGAGCCCGGCGAGTTCGGCGGCGACGGCGGCGGTGGGGTAGCCGTCCAGTTCCCCGGCCAGGACGAGCGCCTCGCCGTCGAACCGGCGGAGCGCCGCCCGTGTGGCGGGCGGGTCGAACGCCCCGGGGCCGGCGAAGACGGCGGCGGCCGCCTGGTTGCGCTCGTGGTCGCTCGCGGCGAGGTGGGCGCGCGCCTGCTCGTCCCAGCGGCCGTAGGCGAGGACCATCGCCTGGCGCCGGTCCTCCGGGGACGGGTCCCCGGCGGCCTCCACGATCCGCTCGTAGGCGGCGATGGCCGTGTCGTAGGGCTCCCGGCCCGCCCGGGACCGGACCACTTCCAGGCTCTGCTCCCGGGTGGCCACGACGTCCACGGCCCAGCTGGTGGGGGTCACCAGGACCAGGCGGCGCACGCGCTCGGGGTGCGCGGCCGCGTACATCAGGGCGAGGTTGCCGGCCGCCGAGTGGCCCAGCACGTCCATGCGCTCCAGGCCCAGGTGGAGGCGGAGCGCCTCGACGTCCGCGACCTGGTGGTCGACGCGGTACGTGCCCTCGTCCGCCGGTACCGCGGAGTCGCCCGTCCCGCGCAGGTCGAGCCTGATGAGGCGGCGTCCGGCGTGCAGTCCGCCGAGGTCGCCGAGGTAGCGGGACGCCCGCATGGCCCCGCCGGGAAGGCAGATCAGCGGTTCACCCTCACCCTGGACGTGGTAGGCGAGTTCGGTTCCGTCGTATGTGGTGAATACATGCATGGACCCATCCCAGCAGACGATCACTCGTTCGAGTCATTGATTTGCCGGTCGGGGTCCGGCAATCTACCGAATGAACGTTCGGTTGGGTTGGGTCGGTCTTTGGTGAGGTGACGGCAATGGCGGCGTACACGGCTCTCGACGATCAAGGCGATCGGGGCGATCGGGGCGATGACGGCGGTTTCGGTGACCCTGGCGACCCCGGCGGTGTCGCCGGGATCCACGACGAGGGCGAGCGGCTCGACCGTGACGAGCTGGCGGCGCTCCAGCTCAAGCGGCTGCGGGCGACCCTGCACCGGGTCTACGACCGCGTGCCCTTCTACCAGGAGGCCTTCGACAAGGCGGGGGTCCACCCCGACGACTGCCGCTCCCTGGCCGACCTGGCCCTGTTCCCGCTGACCGGCAAGGCCGACCTGCGCGGCCAGTACCCCTTCGGGATGTTCGCCGTCCCCCGCCCCGACGTCCGCCGTCTGCACGCCTCCAGCGGCACCACCGGCCGCCCCACGGTCGTGGGGTACACCGACGGGGACCTCGCCACCTGGGCCGACCTCGTCGCGCGGTCGCTGCGCGCGGCGGGCGCCCGGCCCGGGCAGATCGTGCACATCGCCTACGGATACGGCCTGTTCACCGGCGGCCTCGGCGCCCACTACGGGGCGGAGCGGCTGGGATGCACCGTCGTCCCCGCCTCCGGGGGCATGACGGACCGCCAGGTCAGACTGATCCAGGACCTCCGGCCGGAGGTCATCATGGTGACCCCCTCCTACATGCTCACCCTGCTGGACGAGATGGAGCGCCAGGGCATCGACCCGCGCTCGACCTCCCTGCGGACGGGGATCTTCGGGGCGGAGCCCTGGACCGAGGAGATGCGCCGGGAGATCGAGGACCGGCTGGGCATCGACGCCGTCGACATCTACGGCCTGTCGGAGGTGATGGGGCCGGGCGTGGCCCAGGAGTTCGCCTCGCACAAGGACGGGCTGCACATCTGGGAGGACCACTTCTACCCCGAGGTGATCGACCCGCTGACCGGAGCGGTGCTGCCCGACGGCGAGATCGGCGAGCTGGTGTTCACCTCCCTCACCAAGGAGGCCATGCCCCTGATCCGCTACCGCACCCGGGACCTGACCCGGCTGCTGCCCGGGACCGCCCGGCCCGCCTTCCGCCGGATGGAGAAGGTGACGGGCCGCAGCGACGACATGATCATCCTGCGCGGGGTGAACCTCTATCCGACCCAGATCGAGGAGATACTCCTGCGCATCCCAGCCCTGGCCCCGCACTTCCAGCTGAGGCTGACCCGGGAGGGCCGGATGGACGCCCTCACCGTGCGGGTGGAGGCGCGCCGGGAGGCCGACGCCGGGCAGCGCAGGGCGGCGGCTGCCGAACTGGCCCGGGCCGTCAAGGAGGGGGTCGGGGTGTCCGTCGGGGTGGAGGTGGTGGAGCCGGAGAGCCTGGAGCGCTCGGTCGGCAAGATCAAGCGGATCAAGGACCTGCGCGAGGGCGGGGAGGGCACCGTGGAGGGCTGAAACACGGCGAGGCCGGGACACCGGGGCTGATACGCGCCAGGCCCGGAACACGGCAGACCCGGGGCACGGCAGACCCGGGGCACGGCAGGCCCGGAACGTGCCGGGCCCGGGACACGCCGGCGGGCGCGGGGATCCACCCCTTCGGCCCCACTTCGGCGCGGCTTCCGGGAACGGCCGGGCGCGCCCGGGTAGGGGATGGGGTGTGACCTCGACCTTCCGGCGGCTGCACGACCGGCTCATGGGCTCCCCGGCCGGGCTGGCCTGGAGCCGTGGGCGCGAGATCGAGCTGATGCACCGGGCGATGGGCTTCGCCGCCCTCGGGTTCCTCACCCTGGTGCCCCTGCTGGTGGTCGTGGCGGCGGCCGCGCCGGGCAGCGGCTCGGGCTTCGGCCGCTGGCTGGGCCAGGCCCTCGGGGTCACCGCGTCCTCCCGGGCGAAGGTCGAGATGCTGTTCGGGGCGGCCGACCTGGCGCTGGAGCGGACCACCGCCTTCGGGCTGGCGGCCCTCGCGGTGTTCGGCCTGACGTTCGGATCGGCCGTGCAGACCGGGTACGAGAAGGTGTGGGACGTGCCGACCGCCCGCTGGCACACCATGTGGCGGCACGTGGTGTGGCTGGCCCTGCTGGTCGGCTATCTGGCACTGCTCGTCGGGATCCCCCCGCCCTCCGACAGCATGGTGGGGGCGACCCTGGGCACCGTCAGCGACCTGGTCGGCACCTGCCTGTTCTTCTGGAGCTCCGGCAGGCTGCTGCTGGGCGGGCGGGTGCGCTGGGCCGCCCTGTTCCCCGGGGCGGTGGCGACCAGCCTCGGCCTGCTGGGCCTGCGGGTGTTCTCGCAGCTGGTGTTCTCCCCGCTGATCGCCTCGAACGCGGTCACGTACGGCCCGTTCGGCACGCTGCTGGTCGTCCAGTCCTGGCTGGTCGGCGTCGGCTTCGTGGTCTACGGCGGGGCCCTGGTGGGCCGCCTCGTCCACGAGCACCTGATCCTGCGGCGGCTGCGGACCGGCGGAGTCCTCGGCTCCGGCGAAGGCCCTTCTCATGATCCGGGACAGGACTGAGCGCAGCGGCCGGGAGCATGGCAGGATCACGCCTGCACCATCCACAACACCGCAAAGAAATCAGGGGGATTGATGTCTGCGCAGGATTTGGACACTGGTCGGGTCTGGCTGATCACCGGGGCTTCCTCGGGCTTCGGCCGTACGCTGGCGGAGGCCGCGCTCGCGGCCGGGGACACGGTGGTCGCGGCGGCCCGCCGGCCCGCCGTGCTCGACGACCTGGCCGCCGCGCACCCGGAGCGGCTCGTACCGGTCGCGGCGGACGTGACGGACACGGCACGGGCCGAGGGGGTCGTCGCCGAGACCGTGGAGCGGTTCGGCCGGATCGACGTGCTCGTCAACAACGCCGGCCGGGGCCTGATCGGAGCGGTCGAGGAGACCTCCGACGCCGAGCTCCGCGATCTGATGGAGCTGCACTTCTTCGGCCCGGCCGCGCTGATCCGCGCCGCGCTGCCGCACATGCGGGAGCGGAAGTCCGGGGCGATCGTGCAGATGAGCAGCATGGGCGGCCGGCTGTCCTTCCCCGGCGTGGGCGCCTACTCGGCGACGAAGTTCGCCCTGGAGGGCCTCACCGAGGCGCTGAGGGGCGAGGTCGCGGCCTACGGGATCAAGACGCTGATCGTCGAGCCCGGGTCCTTCCGCACGGGCTTCGCGGGCGGCGCCGCGCTCCAGCAGACCGCCTCCGTCCTGCCCGCCTACGCGGACACCGTCGGCGCCGTCCGCACCGGACTGCCCGACAGCGACGGCAAGCAGCCCGGCGACCCGGTCAAGGCCGCCGCCGCGATCCTGGCCGCCCTGGACGCGGAGGAGACCCCGCTGCGGCTCGCCCTGGGCAACGACGCCCTCGACGCGATCCTCGCCCACGCCGACGCGGCCCGCGAGGAGGCCCGTACCTGGGAGTCCGTCAGCCGCGGCACCGACTTCGACGCCTGACCGGTTCCCCCGGCCTGCCGGCCCGGCCCCGCCCGCCTCTGGTGCGGGCGGGCCCGGGTCCGCCGGGGCGCGGTGAGGCACCGCGCGCTCAGGCGCCGAGGCGGTCGCGGAGTTCCCGTTTGAGGATCTTGCCGCTGGCGTTGCGCGGGAGGGCCTCCACGAACAGCACCCGTTTCGGGGCCTTGAAGTGGGCGAGCCGCTCGCGGGCGTACGCCATCAGCTCGGCCTCCGTGACCTCCCCGCGCGGTACGACCACGGCCGTGACCGCCTCGATCCACCGCTCGTCGGGCAGCCCCACGACGGCCGCCTCGGCCACCCCCGGATGGGTGTAGAGCACGTCCTCCACCTGCCGGGAGGCGACGAGCACCCCGCCGGAGTTGATGACGTCCTTGACCCGGTCCACGACCGTGAAGTAGCCCTCCGCGTCCCGCACCGCGAGGTCGCCGGAGCGGAACCAGCCGTCACGGAAGGCCTTGCGGGTGGCCTCGGTGTCGTTCCAGTAGCCCAGGCACAGCTGCGGCGAGCGGTAGACGACCTCGCCCGCCGTGCCGTCCGGGACGTCCTCGCCGGCCTCGTCGACCACCTTCGCCTCGACGTGCGCCACGGGCCGCCCGCAGGACTCCATCCGCCCCTCGTGCTCGTGCGGCCCCAGCACCGTGGCCAGCGGGCCGATCTCGCTCTGCCCGAAGCAGTTGTAGAACCCGAGCCCCGGCAGCCGTTCCCGCAGCCGCTCCAGCACCGGTACCGGCATGACCGAGGCGCCGTAGTACGCCTTGCGCAGCGCGCCCAGGTCCCGCGCCCCGAACTGCGGGTGGTTGGCCAGGGCGATCCACACGGTCGGCGGTGCGAACAGGCTGTCGGCCCGGCCCGCCTCCACCAGGTCGAAGATCTCCTCGGCCGCCGGTCCGTCCAGGATGGTGCTGGTCGCGCCCACCGCCAGGTACGGCAGCAGGAACACGTGCATCTGCGCCGAGTGGTACAGCGGCAGCGAGTGGACGGGACGGTCCCCCTCCGCCAGGTCCAGGGCGGCGATCGCGCTCTCGTACTCGTGCGCCAGCGCCCGGTGCGTCATCATCGCGCCCTTGGGCAGGGCCGTGGTCCCCGAGGTGTACAGCAGCTGCACCAGCGCGGAGGGGTCCGAGGAGGCCTCGTGGGGCAGGGGTTCGGCCAGTTCCGCGAGGAAGGACCCGGGCGCGTCGCGCAGCGGCCGTACGGTGTGCCCGCCGGGGACCCGGTCCGTGAGGCCGGGGTCGGTGAGGACCAGGGCGGCCGCGCAGTCGCCGAGGATGTGCGCGAGGTCGCCGCCGGTGAGGTTCTGGTTGACCGGGACGTGGGTGAGTCCGGCCCGGGCGCAGGCGAGGAAGGCGATGAGGTAGGCGTCGGAGTTGTGGGCGAAGGCCGCGACCCGGTCGCCGGCGGCCAGCCCGTACCGTTCCCGCAGCACGGCCGCGCCGGTGGAGACCGCCGCGTCGAGCTCCCCGTACGTCCAGGTCCGCTGCCGGTAGCGGACGGCGGTCCTGTCGGGGTGGCGCCGCGCCGCGGCCCGTACGAGTCCGTCGACCGTGTGGTGCCGTACTGCCGTCATGGCGCGATCCTCGCCCCGCCGCGCGGCGGGGTCAAGATCGGTGCGCCGGTCAGGGGCTGACGGCGAGGAAGAGGTACGCGGCGAGCAGGACGAGGTGCACGCCGCCCTGGAGGAGGGTGGCGCGGCCGGGCACGATCGTGAGGGCGCCGACCACCACGGTCAGCGTGAGCAGCACCATGTGGGTGGGGCCGAGGCCCAGCAGCAGCGGGCCCTCGAGCCAGACGGAGGCGAGGGCGATGGCCGGGATGGTCAGGCCGATGCTGGCGATGGCGGAGCCGTAGCCCAGGTTGAGGCTGGTCTGGACCCGGTCGCGGCGGGCGGCCCGGACGGCGGCGAGGGTCTCCGGGAGCAGCACGAGCAGGGCGATGATCACACCGACGACGGCGTGGGGCAGTCCGGCGTCGGCGACTCCCTTCTCGATGGTCGGGGAGACGGCCTTGGCGTTGCCGACGACCGCGACGAGGGCGACGAGCAGCAGGCCGAGGCTGGTCAGGGCGGCGCGGGCGGTGGGCGGTGCGGCGTGACCGTCGCCGCCGTCGCGGGTGTTCGCCGTGGTCACGGGCAGGAAGTAGTCCCGGTGACGGACGGTCTGGACGGCGATGAACAGCCCGTAGAGGGCGAGGGAGGCGACGGCGGCGAAGGTCAGCTGGGCGCTGGAGAACTCGGGGCCGGGCTTGCTGGTGGTGAAGGTCGGCAGGACCAGGCTCAGCGTGGCGAGGGTCGCGACGGTGGCCAGGGCCGCGCCGGAGCCCTCGGCGTTGAAGACGGCGACCCGGTTGCGCAGGGCGCCCACGAGCAGGGACAGGCCGACGATGCCGTTGCAGGTGATCATGACGGCGGCGAAGACGGTGTCACGGGCGAGGGAGGCGGTCTTGTCGCCGCCGTCGGCCATCAGGGTGACGATGAGGGCCACTTCGATGACGGTGACGGCGACGGCGAGGACCAGGGAGCCGAAGGGTTCGCCGACCCGGTGGGCGACGACCTCGGCGTGGTGGACGGCGGCGAGGACCGCGCCCGCGAGGCAGAGGGCGACCAGGCCCACCAGGGCTCCGGGCAGGTCGCGGCCCCAGCTGAGGACGAGCGCGAGCAGCGCCACCACGGGGACCAGGAGGGTCCAGTCGGTCAGGGGGGATCTGCGCGTCGCCGTACTCATGTCTGCCAAGTTGCCAGACCGCCCGCCCGGGTGCGGTGCAAGGCGCGCGTCCGGGACCCGGAGTGGCACTTCTCACGAAATATCGGATCTCTCCCCTGTCGGGAAGGCGGGGCTTCCGGGCGGGCCCGGGATGGTTCATGATCTGTACATGGCGAGGCCGACGAGAAGAGTGGAACTGTTTGGGGGCGCGGGGAGCGACAGCCGCTTCGAGGGCCCGGCGACCGGCGACGAGCGACCGATGCTGCTGTCCGTGCTCGCGGCCCAGCGCACGACGCTGGAGCTCAAGTGCGCAGGGCTGGACGATGAGTTGTCCCGGCGGGCGGTCGAGCCGTCGACGCTCTCGCTGCTCGGCCTGGTCCGCCATCTGGCCGATATGGAGAGGCTCTGGTTCCGGCGGGTGCTGGCCGGCCAGGACGCCGGGCCGCGCTTCTCCTCGGCGGCCGCCCCGGACGGGGACTTCGACGGCGCGGCACCCGGCCCCGGGGCCGTGGAGGAGGCCTGGGAGGCCTGGCGCAGCGAGGTGGAGTTCGCCGACCGGTTCGCCGCCGGGGCCCCCGACCTGGACGTGGAGGGCGAGGACTCCTGGCGGGGGAAGGTGTCGCTGCGGTGGGTGCTGATCCACATGATCGAGGAGTACGCGCGCCACAACGGCCACGCCGACCTGCTGCGGGAGCGGATCGACGGAGCCGTGGGCATGTGACGGGGCGGGTGCTTCACACCGCGCGCTCGCGGCCCTCCCAGTAGGGGTCGCGCAGACGGCGCTTGTAGAGCTTGCCGTTGGGGTCGCGGGGCATCGTGTCGATGAAGTCCACCGACTTGGGGCGTTTGTAGCCGGCCAGCTGCCCCTCGCAGTGGCGCAGGATCTCGGCTGCCAGCGCCTCGCCCGCCTCGAAGCCCTCGGCGGGCTCGACGACGGCCTTGACCTCCTCGCCCCAGTCCTCGTGCGGGATGCCGAAGGCCGCGGCGTCCGCGACCGCCGGATGGGTGAGGAGGGCGGACTCGATCTCGGCCGGATAGATGTTCACCCCGCCCGAGATGATCATGTCGATCTTGCGGTCGCGGAGGAAGAGGTACCCCTCCTCGTCGAGCAGGCCGAGGTCGCCGACGGTGAAGAAGTCGCCGATGCGGTTCTTGCGGGTCTTCCCCTCGTCCTTGTGGTAGCTGAAGCCGCCGGTGTTCATCTTCAGGTAGACGGTGCCGAGCTCGCCGGCCGGCAGCCGGTTGCCGTCGTCGTCGAAGACGGCGAGCTCGCTGATCGGCCAGGCCTTGCCGACGGTTCCCGGTTTCTTCAGCCAGTCCTCGGCGGTGGCGAAGGTCCCGCCGCCCTCGCTGGCGGCGTAGTACTCCTCCACGCACCGGCCCCACCAGTCGATCATCGCCCGTTTGACGTGGTCGGGGCAGGGGGCGGCGCCGTGGATGGCGTGGCGCATGGAGGAGACGTCGTAGGCGTCCTTGGTCTCCTGCGGGAGGGCGAGCAGGCGGTGGAACTGGGTCGGCACCATGTGGGTGTGCGTGCAGGCGTGCCGGTCGATCAGGCGCAGCATCTCCTCGGGGCCCCACTTGTCCATCAGGACCAGCGGGTGGCCGATGTGCAGGGACGCGCCCGCGAACTGGAGCACGGCGGTGTGGTACAGCGGCGAGCAGACGAGGTGGACGTTGCCGTCGAAGGGGCGGATGCCGAAGATGCCGAGGAACCCGCCGAGGTAGGTCTCCTCCGGGAGCTTGCCGGGCAGGGGGCGGCGGATGCCGCGCGGGCGGCCGGTGGTGCCGGAGGTGTAGTTCATGACCCAGCCGAGGGTGCGGCCGGCGGGGGGCTCCGCGCCCTGTCCGTCGAGGAGTTCGGCGTACGGGCGGAAGCCCGGGACGGCTCCGACGGCGTAACGGCGGTCCCCGGGCAGGCCCGCCTCGTCGGCGGCGGCGGTGGCCGCCTCGGCGAAGCGCTCGTGGGCGATGAGCACCTTGGCGCCGGAGTCGGAGACGATCCAGGCGATCTCCGGACCGACGAGGTGGTGGTTGACCGGGACGAGGTAGAACCCGGCCTGGGAGGCGGCGAGGTAGGCGGTGAGGAACTCGACGCCGTTGGGCAGGACGACGGCGAAGACGTCGCCCTGCTCCAGCCCGGCGGCGCGCAGGCCGTGGACGAGGCGGTTGACGTCGGCGTGCAGCCGGCCCGCGGACCACTCCTCGCCGTCGGGGGCGACGAGGACGGTGCGCGCGGGGTCGGCGGCGGCCTGGGCCCAGAAGCCGTTGGGGGGCTGGTCGGTCATGCTGCTCACACCTCTCAAGGCCGTCCGGCGATGCGGTTGATGCGGTCGATGGCGCGCTCGAAGCCGCCGGTGAGCTCGTCGAAGACGGCCTGGACGCTGCGTTCGGAGTTCATCCGGCCGACGATCTGGCCGACGGGGGTACCGAGCAGCGGGCGGACCTCGTACTTCTGGATCCGGGAGACGGCCTCGGCGACCAGCAGGCCCTGGAGGGGCATGGGCAGGGCGCCGGGCCCGGCCGGGTCGTCCCAGGCGTCGGTCCACTCGGTGCGCAGCTGGCGGGCGGGTTTGCCGGTGAGGGCGCGGGAGCGGACGGTGTCGCCGGATCCGGCGGCGAGGAGCTTCTCGGTGAGGGCGCGGGAGTGGAGTTCGGCCTCGGTGGTGGTGAGCCACAGGGAGCCGAGCCAGACGCCCTGGGCGCCGAGGGCGAGGCCGGCGGCGATCTGCTCGCCGCTGCCGATGCCGCCGGCGGCGAGGACCGGGAGCGGGGCGACGGCCTCGGCGATCTCGGGGACCAGGACCATGGTGGCGATGTCGCCGGTGTGGCCG
Organism: Streptomyces sp. NPDC029216; assembly: GCF_040648015.1. Lineage (NCBI taxonomy): Bacteria > Bacillati > Actinomycetota > Actinomycetes > Kitasatosporales > Streptomycetaceae > Streptomyces > Streptomyces sp. NPDC029216. The sequence continues at coordinate 17,025 of NZ_JBEZWL010000133.1, forward strand.
CCGGCCTCGTAGCCCTGGGCGACCACGATGTCGATGCCGGCTTCGGCGTGGCGGCGGGCGTGCTTGGCGCTGCCGGCGAGGGCGGCGACGAGGACGCCGCGGTCGTGGGCGCGCGCGATGACGTCGGCGGGCGGGGAACCGAGCGCGTTCGCCAGGAGTTTGACGGGGTAGTCGAAGGCGACGTCGAGCTGGTTGCGGGCGACCTGCTCCATCCAGCCGGTGATCCGCCAGCCGGAGGCCTCCCCCTCGGCGAGCTCGGGTACGTGGTGCTTGGCGAGGGTGTCGCGGACGAAGGCGCGGTGCGCGGCCGGGATCATCGCCTCGATGTCGGCCTCGCTGATGCCGTCGACGGCCTTCTTGGCGGGCATGACGACGTCGAGGCCGTAGGGCTTGCCGTCGGTGTGCTCCTGCATCCAGTCGAGGTCGCGTCTGAGGTCGTCGGGAGCGGTGTAGCGGACCGCTCCGAGGACGCCGAAACCGCCCGCGCGGGTGATGGCCGCGGCGACCGCCGGGAAGGGCGTGAAGCCGAAGATCGCGTGCTCGACTCCCAGTTTCTTGCTGAGCTCCGTCTCCATGGGCGTGAGGATGCCGCAGTGGGGCGGCCGAGGGAAGAGATTTTCTGATGCGGTGTCAGATTCTTGCGGCCCGGCCCGTGCGGAGGGTACGCGGCGGACGGGCAGATACCCAGTAGCGTGCGGAACGCCTGCGGCCCGCCCGGCGGATCCGGGACGCCGCCCACGGGGCCCGGACCCCCGGACCGGCGATGCCCGGGGGCCGGCGGGCGGGCGGGCTCGCGAGCCGCGACGGGGACGGGGCGACGGCCGACGGGCGGCACGCGACGGGCAGTTCGGAGTGGACAGGAGGGCCGATCATGGTGGAAGTCACGGGGGCCGACGCACCGGCGGACGAGCCGGCAACCGGAACGGAACCGGGAGCCCTGCCCGACGAGCACCCCGACACCAGCACCGAAGCGAGGCCCGAGGCCGGGGCCGGGGGCGGGGCGCGGGCCGGGGGCGGGGTCGAAGCCAGGCCCGGGGTCCGTTCCCGGTCCGGGACCGGGTCCGCGTCCGCGTCCGGGGGCGGGACCGGGACCGAGGCCGGGGCTGGGGTCCGTTCCCGCCCCGGGGCCGGGTCCGAGTGCGAAGCCAGGGCCGGGACCGAGGCCGGGGCCCGTTCCCGACCCGGAGCCGGGGCCGAGGCCGAAGCCGAAGCCAGGGCCGGGACCGAAGCCGAAGCCTGCGCCGGGGCCGAAGCCGGGGCCGGGACCGAAGCCGGGGCCGAGGCAGCGACCGAGGCCGAGGTGGGCGGTCGGGGCAAGGGCGGAGCCGGCGGGGACGCTGACGCCGGCGGGAACGGGAGCGGGCTCGGGCGGGGGCCCAGTCGGCGGGGGCTCGGGGCGGGGTTGCTGGCGCTCGGCGGGGTGCTCGTGTTGCAGGCCGCGCTGCCCGGGGGCTCCGCCGGGGCGGCGGGTGGGCCGGCCGAGCGGCGGGCCCTGCAGGGGCTGCGTCTGCGGTACGGGTCCGCGCGGCAGGCCGGGCTGCTGGAACGGCACCTGGAGGGGGTGGCGCAGGAGGCCCGGCGCTTCCTCGGCCCCTCCCCCGAACACCCCTACTACGCCGGGGCCGTGGTCCTCGCGGGGCGCGGCCGCACGGTCGCCCTGCACCGGGCCATGGGGGACGCGGTCCGGTACGCGGACTACGACGGCCGCACCGACCGGCCCCGGGAGTTCCCGTCCGCCGAGCGGATCGCGATGGCCGAGGACACCGTCTTCGACCTGGCCTCCCTCAGCAAGCTGTTCACCTCCATCATCGCCGTGCAGCAGATGGAGCGGGGCCGGCTGGAGCTGGAGGCCCCCGTGGACCGCTACCTGCCGGAGTTCACGGGCGGCGGCAAGGAGGCCGTCACCGTCCGGCAGCTGCTCACGCACACCTCGGGGCTGCGCTCCTGGGCACCCTTCTACCAAGAGTCCACGCGCGAGGGGCAGCTGAGACTCCTGTGGTCAGTGCGCCCGCAGGACACCCCCGGGACGGTCTACCGCTACTCGGACCTGAACCTCATCGCGCTCCAGCTGCTCCTGGAACGGATCACCGGCCGCACTTTGGACACCCTGCTCCACGACGAGATCACCGCTCCGCTCGGGATGCACCGCACTCGCTACAACCCCCCGCGCGCCTGGCGCCGCGTCACGGCCGCCACCGAGGTGCAGCGTCCGCCGTGGTCGGGCCTGGACCGGGGCCTCGTCTGGGGCGAGGTCCACGACGAGAACGCGTACGCCCTCGGCGGGGTCGCGGGCCACGCCGGCGTCTTCGGCACCGCCTGGGACCTCGCCGTCCTCTCCCGCGCCCTCCTCGACGGCGGGACCTACGCGGGCCGGCGCATCCTGCGCCCCGCCTCCGTCGAACTGCTCTTCACCGACTACAACACCGCCTTCCCCGGCGACGACCACGGCCTCGGCTTCGAGCTCTACCAGCACTGGTACATGGGCGCGATGGCCACCCCCCACTCGGCCGGCCACACCGGCTTCACCGGCACCTCCCTGGTCCTCGACCCCTCCACCGACTCCTTCCTGATCCTCCTCGGCAACTCCGTGCACCCCGTGCGCACCTGGCGGGCCGGCAGCGCACCCCGTGTGGCCACCGGCAACCGCTTCGCCCGGGCCGTGCCCGTCCGTACCCGGCACGGCGGCCCGGCCTGGTTCTCCGGCATGGAAACCGGCGGCTCGGGCACCCTCGCCCTCCCCCCGCTGACCCCCGCCACCGCCGAGGCCCGCCTGCGCTGCGCGGTCTGGTGGGACACCGTCCCCGGCGCCGGCGCCTTCCACCTGGAGGCCTCCGCCGACGGCACCACCTGGCAGGCCGTCCCCTTCTCGACGGTCCGCACCACGGGCGGGACCCCCGAGCAGTGGCCGGACGGCTCGGCGGGCGGCTGGTCGGGCCGCATCTGGCACCGCCTGGAGGCCCCCCTCCCCGCGTGGGCGGGCCGCGAGGTCCGGCTCCGCTTCCGCCACGCCTCGACGGGCCGCTACGTGGGCCGGGGCGTCTACGTGGACGTCATCCGCGTCTCCGAACCCCGCGCCCTCCTCTTCTCCGAGGACCGCCCCACGGACGCCGCCCGCCTCACGGCCACGGGCTGGACCCGCTCGGCGGACTAGGGTCTGTCGTCAAAGTCCCGTCGTCGCCCGGAGGGCGGCCCCGCGGCGTCTGGTGCGTGCTCTCGGTGCGCCGGGCGCAAGACCTCGTACT